>CAKZTE010000117.1 GCA_937923115.1 uncultured Caulobacterales bacterium
CGCCGCCGCCGTCGCACGCCACGCGCCGTTTCGTGACAAGGACAACATCATCGGCGTTATTTTGGGGCGATAGTGTCATGTGCTGCATTCTATAGTTTGGCGTTTACTCGCATAGGTGATGCCATTAACTAGGCGAGACAGACGACTGGGTCAACGCCAGAGGTCATAAAGAGGTTACTATGTCAGCACCCGAAAACACCGCGCCCGCCATTGAGATTAAGGGCCTGACCAAAACTTATAAGAAAACCCGCAAAGCCCCCGCTAAGCAGGCGCTTAAGGGGGTTGATTTGACAATTGAGCGCGGGTCTATATTTGGCCTGCTTGGCCCGAATGGGGCGGGTAAATCAACGCTGATTAATATCCTCGCGGGACTTGTCACGAAATCGAGCGGCACAGCAAAAATCTGCGGCTATGATATTGAAAGCCAGATGCGCCAAGCGCGCGGCTCCATTGGGGTTGTCCCCCAAGAAATCGCTATGGATGTTTACTTCACGCCTTACCAAGCGCTTGAGCTGCAAGCGGGTTATTACGGCGTGCCAAAATCAGAACGCCGCAGCGACGAGATTTTAGCCGCGCTTGGCCTTGCCGATAAGCGCGATGCCTATGTGCGCCAGCTTTCGGGCGGCATGAAACGGCGGCTTTTGATTGGTAAAGCGCTTGTGCATAATCCGCCCGTCCTGATTTTGGATGAGCCCACGGCGGGGGTTGATATTGAGCTGCGCCGCCAGCTTTGGGAATATGTCGAGGAATTGCATCAGCGCGGCACGACCATAATCCTGACAACGCATTACCTTGAGGAAGCCGAAGCCCTCTGTGACCGCATTGCGATTATTCATGACGGCCAAATCGTGGCCAATGAGAATAAGACAGACATGCTCGCGCGGCTCGATAAACGCACGCTGGTGATCACCCCGCGCGAGACGCTTTCTGCCCTGCCCGCAACGCTCTCTGGACTGGACGCGGAGCTGGCCAGCAATGGAACGCTGTCTATCAGTTACCGTTCAGGGACTGATTCGATTTCAGACATGCTTTCCCAAGTTAAGACGGCAGGCATTTCTATCGCCGATTTACGCACCGAAGAACCCGACCTCGAAGACGTCTTTATGGCGCTGACCTATAATAGCTAAGCGGCGGCTTTTTCCATGGCTTCGGCGAGCGTCACGTCTTTGTGCGTCACGCCGCCTGCGTCATGGGTCGTCAGGGTGACATCGACGCGGTTATAGACGTTGAACCACTCAGGGTGATGGTCCATTTTATCGGCAATAATGGCAATGCGCGTCATAAAGCCAAATGCCTCTGCAAAGTCCTCAAACTTGAAGACTTTGGAGATGAAGTCGTCGCCGCCTGTCCAGCCCTCTAGGTTTTGCGCGACATCTTTGGGGTCTAAACGCTCCATAAGCGCTCCTTTTGGTCAGAGTTTCTTAAAGTCTTCGCTAGCACGACAGCGGCCTCGCTGAAACAAATTCGCGTAAAAAGCCTGTTAATAGCAGCCAAACACCTCTTAGTTGAAGCCGCTGCCATAAACCCGCCACATTTGTTAAGCTTGTGTTAATTGCGGAAATTGCAAGAGACCGACACATATCGAGCTTGAGCGATTATTCTGGCAATTTGCATTAAGGGGCCTGTGGGGGGCTGAACTAAATTTATTCTCCCTCAACTCCTGAGCGGCATCATAATTGCATATCAGGTAGATATGCTTTGTGAGCTTCGGCTGCATGACATTGATAACTTGAAAGTGACATAGGAGGTATAATTATGCTGACGTCATCAAATACACTAAAAATAGCGGCAGGCCTTCTGGTCAGTGCCAGCTTTGCGCCTCTTGCCTTCGCGGGCGGAGGCTACGGCTCACCGTCTTACACGCCAGATCTTGCACCCTCTAACCCAGCGCCAGGCATGTGCTATGCCCGCGTAGAGATCCCTGCAGAGTTCACAACGACGACTGAAAATGTCATGGTTGAAGAGGGCTACACAACGATTGAAGTCTCTAATCCGCAGCTTGCGACGCGTCAGGAAAAAGTCCTGATGAAAGAAGCGTCTGTACGTTACGAAGTTAAGCAGCCAAGCTTTAAGACCGTGTCTGAAAAAATCATGACACGTCCCGCTTATGACAAGCTAACGGTTACGCCGCCAAGCTTTAGTCATGTGACTGAAACAATGGCGTCATCTGCGCCGCGTCTTATCTGGAAAAAAGGCAATCCTGGCAATCTTATGCGCCAAGGGTACAAAATTCACTCGACAGCGGACGCTGGCCGTAACGGCCAAGGTTACAGCTCGACAGTTGAGTGGGGCCAAACAGGCGGCGCCACAAATTGTGGACCGACTTGCGAAATCTGGTGCCTTGTAGAAGAGCCAGGCGAAACAGTGCAGTTCCAGCGTAAAGTTGTCTCTAATCCGGCGCGCGTTCAGCGTCATTCCGTTCCAGCCCGTTACCAGACGATCATGAAACAGGTTGTCTCTGATCCGGGCGGCGTGCGCGAAATTCCCGTCCCTGCCCAGTACCAAACGGTTATGGTTGAGGACATTGTGCAGCCAGGCGGCGAGCGTCAGGTTACTGTCCCACCAAAGTATGGCCAAGTTGAGAAAAAGCAGCTTGTGTCCCCTGAGCGTTACGAGTGGCGTCAAGTAGTCTGTAAAACAGGCACAGCGCCCGTCTTGCATCAGAACATGACATCAAGCGCGACAATGGTTACGCCGACGCAGATTACCTCTGCGCCTGCTTACGTAACTCCTCAAAGCATGCCGACCAATTACGGCGGCGGCGAAATGATGGCACCAACTGTAGGTGAAATGCTTGCAACGGGCTCACGCGCTGTTTGTATACAAGGCCAAGATTGTACAGATGTGATGAAAGTTCATCGCAATATGTCACATGGCTCTAATGTATACGGCGGCGGACAGTCTGTCACCTATGGCGGCCACACGGGCGGCCATGCATCAAGCTATGGCGGTCACGCGGGTGGTTACACAGGCTCACAATATGGCGGCGAAGCTGTTTCGGCCTATGAGTCAGGACGCTGGGGTCACTAACCCAAGCAAATTAATTAAGAAAGGCTGCCAATTTGGCGGCCTTTTTATGCGGTTGATAAAACAGCCCACAAACCAGACGCAATCATTACCGTTCCTATAACGATATTAAAACCACGCGCGGCACGCGGGCTGCGCAGCCATTGGCGAATTGATTGCGCGCCATAAGCATAAACAGCAAGGCCCACCATTTCCGTGACCGTAACGGTGAGCAGCATAATACCAAATTGCTGCAAAAGGGGTATATTGGGATCAACAAAGGCTGGCAGCATTGTCCCGAAATAAACAAGCGGCATCGGGCTACTTATCTGAAGGCCAAAACCCTTAGCGTAAAGCAAGGCCCGCCTTGGCGCGTCATCCGCATTGACATCCAAATTCGGGATAGGCCCGAAAATGGTCTTTAGACCAAGATAAGTAATCACTAATAGGCCAACTATTTTTAGCGCGAGGAAACCTGCGGGGTAAGTTTCGGCCAGCACAGCTGCGCCCGAAACGCCAAGGATTAGCCAAAATACATTAGCTGACGCAACCCCCATAGCGGGCAGTAATGATGGCTTAAATCCGTATCGGAAAGCAGATGCTAGAACAAGCATCACAGCTGGACCTGGTGTTAAGCCCCCTGCCCCAAAGAGCGCCACGAGCGCGACCCAAGTTGTAAATGACATGCGCCTAGGCCTTAAAACCTATGTGTTTTTACCCGCTTTACGGTCGCGCGCCTTGAGCAGGCGCAAGCGCAGCGCATTGATTTTAATGAACCCGCCCGCATCTGCTTGGTCGTAAACATCGTCTTCTTCAAAAGTAACGTGCTCTTGGCTGTAAAGTGAATAAGGCGATGTGCGGCCAACAATAGTCGCGCTGCCTTTGTAAAGCTTAAGGCGTACCATGCCGGTCACCATCTCTTGGGATTTATCAATCGCTGCCTGGAGCATGTCGCGCTCTGGGCTGAACCAAAAACCGTTATAAATAATCTCTGCATAACGCGGCATAAGCTCGTCTTTCAGATGCGCCGCACCCTTATCCATCGTGATTTGCTCAATGCCGCGATGCGCCATCAGCAAAATTGTGCCGCCGGGCGTCTCATATATTCCGCGCGATTTCATGCCGACAAAACGGTTCTCAAGCAGATCAAGACGGCCGATACCATTTTCGCCGCCAAGTTCATTGAGACGCGTTAGCAAAGTCGCCGGGCTCATGGCGACGCCATTAATAGAAACAGCATCACCGCGCTCGAAGCCAATTTCGATATAGGTCGCTTTGTCCGGTGCCGCCTCGGGGCTAATCGTGCGCTGATAGACAAATTCTGGTGCTTCCTCAGCAGGGTCTTCGAGAGCTTTCCCTTCGGAGGATGTGTGAAGTAGGTTGGCGTCGACAGAAAACGGCGCTTCGCCGCGTTTATCTGTTGCGATTTCAATGCCGTGCTTTTCCGCATATTCAATGAGCTTAGTGCGTGAGTTTAGATCCCACTCACGCCACGGCGCAATGACTTTAATTTGCGGGTCAAGCGCGTAATAGCCAAGCTCAAAACGCACTTGGTCATTCCCCTTGCCTGTTGCGCCGTGGCAGACAGCGTCGGCGCCGACTTCATGCGCAATCTCAATCTGGCGCTTGGCAATCAAGGGCCGCGCGATTGACGTTCCGAGTAGATATAGCCCTTCGTAAAGCGCGTTGGCGCGAAACATAGGATAGACAAAATCACGCACAAATTCTTCGCGCAAATCATCAATATAGATTTCTTTTACGCCTTGCGCTTCGGCTTTGCGGCGCGCGGGTTCAAGCTCTTCGCCTTGGCCCAAATCAGCAGTAAAGGTCACGACTTCACAACCCTTTTCCTCTTGCAGCCATTTCAAAATAATCGACGTATCGAGGCCTCCTGAATAGGCCAAAACGACTTTGTTCGGTGTGCTCATGGAGTTCCCCAATTCGGTAGCAATATGCATTTGGAGG
>CAKZTE010000118.1 GCA_937923115.1 uncultured Caulobacterales bacterium
CGCCGGTTTGACTCCCGCCGGTTTGAATAAAGGACGCGCCAGCAGGACTGGCGTGGATAGCGGCGCTTGCGGGCCGCTTCTTGATGCGTTTTCGCTTGCGAAACAGGCGGCGATAGCGTGATACTGGCCCTATGCGGCTGTCTTCTTTACATGCGCGCTTGAAACTGTGGCGATTTGCGCTTGGCGTTTTGGCGCTCTCGTTTTTGCTCGCCTGTTTTGGTGATGCGGGCCGCGCGGTTTTTCGCTATCAAGCCGCGCTTATCCCCGAGGCCGAGTTTTGGCGCGCCCTCACAGGCCATCTCGTACATTTGGGCTGGGGGCACTTTTGGCTCAACGCCGCAGGTTTCATCGGAATCTGGTGGCTTTACGGGGATCAATATCGCGCGCGAGTCTGGGCGCTGATTTTCCTCATCTGCTGCGCGGGCATCAGTGCCGGGTTTTTGCTCTTTGACCCGCAAATGGACTATTACGTCGGGCTATCGGGCGTGCTTCACGGACTTTTATGCGCGGGCGCGATGCGCTCTTTATCGCGCGGCGGCGGCCTCAGCGATAGTCTCATTTTGCTCGGGACGGCGTGCAAAATTGTCTTCGAGCAAACGCTCGGCGCCATCCCGTTCACCCAAGGATTATCGGGTGATACGGTCATTGTGAACGCGCATTTTTACGGCGCGGTATGGGGCCTCATCTTCACGGCGATATATGGGGCGGCTCACCGCTCGCGTAAGGAAAACTAAAAAAAGTCTTGCGTAAATTAAAAAATACACTCACTATTTCGTTATCTTAAATTTATACGTGGGGCGTATCGAAATGAAATTTACAACGAGACTCTTATTGTGCCTAACTTTGGCAGCACCGGCTAGTGCCGATGTGTGGCAGGATGTACCGACATCCCTTTCGCAAAACACGCCGCTAGCGGCAGTTTCTAAAACACAAATACCGCATTTGTCGCGCGCGCGTCAGCTTCAATTTGACGGCACGGCTTTGCGGTTTAAGCTGGCCGCAGCGCCATCGCAATCGGCCGCCGTGTCGACGGCAACGCTGGATTTGCCGCTACCCAATGGCGGCGTGGCAACTTTTGCAATTACGAATGCGCCAATTCTCGCGCCGTCGCTCGCGCGTAAAAATCCAAATATCCAAACATTTCGCGCAGTCGATATTGCTAATCCGAGTAATACTGGTCGCCTAGATATGACGCCTGCGGGTTTTCACGCCGTCTTTGATCACGGCGGAAAAACTGTTTTCATTGACCCAATAGGACAGACGGGCCGATATCAAAGCTATTATAAAAAGGACTATGCACAGCATATGACAGCGGTCCGTCATTCCCCGGTCGCCTGCTTGTCAGAGCGGCTCGCCGCGAGAACCTCCCAAAATCAAACGCGGCGCAAAGCTTCTACAAATCAAACTAGTTTTGCTGACGATGTTTCATTTGGCACGACGGTTCGCACTTATCGTCTCGCTGTTGCAGCAACCGGTGAATACACCGCCTTTCATGGCGGCACGCGTGAGTCGGCTTTGGCGGCGATTGTCACGGCTGTGAACCGTATCAACCAAGTCTTTGAAAGGGACGTGGCGGTTAAGATGGAACTCGTATCAAACAATATTGACATCATCTACACGGATGGGGCCACCGACCCTTATACGGATAATGATGCGCTTGCTTTGGTTGACGAAGCCCAAGCCGATATCGATGCGAAAATTGGGGTGGAAAATTATGATATCGGTCATGTCTTTAGCACAGCGGCTGGCGGACTTGCGGGACTGGGCGTGGTCTGCCGCGAGACTAAAGGGCAAGGTGCGACGGGGCGTCCTGACCCCATCAATGATCCCTTCTTAATAGATTTAGTCGCCCATGAAATAGGGCATCAATTTGGCGCGGAGCATACCTTTAATGGCACTGCGAGGGCATGCGGCAGTGACCGCGTCGCCAACTCCGCTTACGCGCCCGGCAGCGGCACTACAATCATGGGCTATGCTGGATTATGCGCTGATGAGGATGTACAGCTTACAGCGGATGATTACTTTCACACGCATTCAATCGCGCAGATGAGTGAATATGTCTCTGCCGGCGGCAGTGGCGCGACATGCGGTAGCGTAGCGTCCTTGTCCAATGCTGTGCCCAGTGTTGAAGCGGGCGCAAATGGGAATATTCCGGTTTCAACACCGTTTGAACTGCGCGGCACCGCATCCGATGCCGATGCTGGTGACACCCTTAGCTATGTATGGGAACAGTACGATTTGGGCACCCCGACCAGTAGTCAGGCGACCTTTATAGATGACGGTACGCGCCCTCTGTTTCGATCTTTCCCGCCGACATCTTCTGCGTCGCGCACGTTCCCTCAGATTAGTGATATTCTGGGCGAGTCGACGACGTATGGTGAAATCCTTCCGACAACAACTCGCGATTTAACCTTCCGTTTCACCGTGCGGGATCAGCAAGGCGGCGTGGCATCTGATACGCGCACGCTTGCTGTCAGTGGTGAAGCGGGGCCGTTCATTATGGCATCTTTATCAAGCGCAGAATTAACAGGTCTTGAGACACAGCTACTTAATTGGGACGTTGCTAATACAGATGCCGCGCCGATTAATTGCGCCGATGTGAAGATTGATTTGTCAACCGATGGCGGGCAATCCTTTGGCACGCTCATTACGGCTTCCACACCCAATGATGGGAGCGCATCAATAACCGTCCCGAATGTTGATACAACAACAGGCCGCGTAAGAATTGCTTGTGCCACACAGCCGTTCTTTGCCATCAACGATGCAAACTTTTCAATTGCGTCTGTAGAACCGCCAGCGCCGCCGCCCAATGCTGAACCTATGGCCGTTGCTGATAGCTTTATGGTTGAACAGGATAGTAGCGCAAATAGCCTTGATGTTCTTGACAATGATACAGACAGTGATGGCGACACGTTGACGGTACAGAGTGTTGGAAACTTTAGTAGTGGCGGAAGCGCGGTTATTGCGGGTGCAAATGTAAACTACACACCTGCCGCGGGCTTCAGCGGGACAGAAACTTTCGATTATGTTGTCAGCGACGGTAATGGCGGGACTGCAACGGGCACTGTGACCGTCAGCATTACTGCACCGCCCCCGCCGCCCAATGCCGTCCCGATAGCTGCGGATGATAGCCTAACAGTTGATCAAGATAGCGCTGCTACGCTTATCCCCGTGCTGGCAAATGACAGTGATAACGATGGCGACACACTCTCCGTTGTGACTGTCAGCGCGCCGAGCAATGGCGGAACGGCGACAATTAGCGGGACTGAAATCAGCTATCAGCCTGCCGCTGGATTTAGCGGAACAGAGACATTTACCTATGAGGTGACTGATGGAAACGACGGGACCGCAACGGCAACCGTCACGGTAACTGTAACCGCAGCGCCTCCGCCGCCTGCACCAACGCCCCCGCCAACGCCCACCCCTGCGCCGTCATCAAGCGGCGGCGGCGGAAGCTTTGGGCTCTTCCTTCTTATCCTCTTAGGGATGGGGGGCATTATGAAGACGTCTCGGCCTCGGCGCGAATTTTCGCGAAACGAGAGGGGGTGATATAATGATGAGATGCTTATTCTTAAATGCGCTGGCGATTGCAGGGATTGGTCTCAGCGGGTGCGACAATGGCCCTGTAGACCATAAAAGCGATATGAAGATGTCGCAAAAACCTATTCCTGATAATGGCCCATTTGCTAGTTCTTCTGCTGAACAATTAGCGATTGATAAATTGTCATGGGTCGAGACGGCGGATGCGCAATCTGAGGCTCGCGCAGCGCTTTCATCGGGAACGCCGCCAAAGATAATGGCTATGTCGGGGCGTCTTCGGACTCATCCTGGATTAACACCGCAACAATATGAGCGTATAAAAGATAAAGTCGTGTCTGAGCTTGTGCCGGGCACGAGTGATACAATACGCGGCGATGCTCATAAAGCGGCATTGATACGAGTGCGTGATTATGCTGCTGAATACAATGCGATTATCTATAAAAATGTAGCAATCGAATAGGCTGATGCGGTTTTTTCTTTGAAATAAAACTGAGGTGTGGCACTCCTCAGCCATGAAATCTCGCATGCTAAAATATGGACTTTTGCTTCCAGCCTCAATTGTAATTTTTGATCAGCTGACGAAGTTTTGGGCTGTGTCGGCTTTTGATCAGCCGATGAACGCCTGCGAGATTAATCCGTTTCCGGGACTGACCAAAGAGATTTCTCCAATTGTAGATTTGGCACTTGTTTGTAATCAGGGGATTAGCTGGGGGCTCTTGCAAGGCGACAGTCCCGTGAAGCGCTGGCTCCTGACGATATTCGCCTTTTTTATGAGCTGCGCGCTGCTATGGGTGCTGCGCGATACAAAAGACCGTCTCTCCCAAATCTCTATAGGGCTGATTATTGGCGGCGCCATTGGCAACGGTATTGACCGCGCGCTTTTTGGGGCAGTGACCGATTTCATTAACTTTGGCGACATTGGCTTTCATTGGGTGTTTAATGTCGCTGATAGCGCAATCACCATTGGCGTTGTTGGGTTGATCGCCGCGAGCTTCCTGGTGGCAAAAGCCGAGAAAAAAGCGGCTCAAAGCATGGGTAAAAAATAAACAGAACATGTTACTTCGGACGCCGCGCGGCATCTGTTTTCAAATCTTTCGATTTCCGGCGTCAGTCTAAGCACAAACGTTCGCCGCGTTTTGCGACTTTAAAGCCGTTGTCGTCGACATATTGAGAAACTTGACTGTCTGGATACCGAATTTTATTCGTATGGTTGATGTGGAAAAACCTTATTTTTTCCTGCTCAACAGGAGGTAAGTTTTTAAATCGCGTTATAGAATCCGCGACCCTTGGATGCGGAATTTTTGACATGTCGCGCCCAGGGAGTTCATTATTGTCAAAAAACGTAGCATCTAAATAAGCAATGTCGACTTTAGCAATCATGTCTTCGATGCTTATGTTATATTCCATTTCCCAGCGGTCCCAATCATCAATATCTGGAAGAAACAAAACACGCTTTGAGGGGCCCGATATCACAAAGCCTGCTGTTTCAGAATACTCATCTCTATGCGGTACGAGATAAGCCGTCACGGATATATCGTTATTAAATGTCAGGGGAGTTTTTGGCTGCAAGGGGATAAGGTCAATATTGTTATAGCGAACAAGTTGATCCCAAGGACCGTTGGTTTCTAAATAGTTTTTCATGCGCGGGAGCGGGAAAACTTTTAGACCTTTTGCGCCAATGGATTCGTGGCCAACAAACATTAAGCCAGCATAGTGGCCGATATGTGCATGGGTCAGAAAAACACCCGAGAGGCCAAGTGGGTTATTGCCGCCTTCGCTGATACCATCCAAGAGGTTCATTTGCTCTCGCATGTCCGGCGTGGCTTCGAAAAGGTAACGATCTGAATTGCGATGATCAATTAATGCACCCGAAGCCGCCAAAAGCTTCAAACGTGTATTAGACCATGCAGGGTCTTGTGGGTTTCCAATTTGTGGGGCGCCGCCGTCCTGTCCGATACCTAGAATAACAAACTCGACGCCGCACTGAGACGCCGCGCCAGCGCCTGTCACCTTCGCTTCTGAACAACCTATCAAAGCAAAGGCCGCTCCGAAGAGGGCAGAGGGTTTGAAAAATTGTGCGAAGTTTATCATGGATGCGCTCTCTTGATGGTAACGGCTTTGGCAGATTAAAGGAGCCTCTGCCCCGATTTACCTCCCACTCTGCCCAAGCTTACTCCAGTTGTGTAGTGCAAAAGCGCATATAGATTAAAGGCAATATTCAATCGGTAGCACACCGTTGAGGCACTTAGAGGGCCATTTTGGCTTATCTCAATCGCAACGGCCAGAGAAGAATACTGATAAATAAACAGATGTTTACTTGGCGCGCCGCGCGGCATCCGCTAAAGACGTGTTGAATTTATGGGAGTCGGCTATGCGTCAACTTATTACACTGACAACTCTTATTGCGGCCGCGTCGGTCCTAACCGCTTGTGCGAGTGCGGGTAAGCGCCTTGGCCTAACGACCACAGCGCCCAATGAGTTTAACATCCTGACCAAGGCACCGCTTGTTGTGCCGCCAGAGTATAACCTTCTGCCGCCGCGTATCGGCGAGAGCAGCGCAGAGAATAACTACACGCAACAGGCGGCACGCAAGGCACTTATTGGCGACATTGACCCAACGGAGCCCTCACGCGGCGAGATTGTGCTAATGACAAAGGCCGGCGTTGGCCGTGCGAATCAAGAGGTTCGCCTTGAGATTGACGGGCAAAACTCAGTAGAGCGCAAGACAGATAGCTTTACGGACCGTGTTCTATTCTGGAATAATAATACGGCTCAGCTTTCTAATGGCACGCCGCTTGATGCTGAGGTTGAAGCCAAACGTCTTGAGTCAATTGCTAAGGCGACTGGCGGCGGCGAAGTCAAAATCACTCGCAAGCCAAGCCGCGCCAAACTTCCTGGCCTTTAGGCTCTTTAAAGTCCTGCTTTGAAATTTTAACCTGCCAGTTATCGCTGGCAGGTTTTTTCATGGCACAAAGATTGTGAAAGTGACATCGGCAGCAATTACACCTGTACCCGCCGAGAGATCATAAGGCTGTACACCAGGAGCAGCCGCGTCCATATCAAGAGTGTAGACATTATCAAATCGCACGGATTGTTCCGTTAAAGTCCCGCGTGCGGTGGCAGTACGTTGCCCCCCGTCAAAGACTTTGACCTCCGTACTCATGTCCCCAAGATCATTTACTGAAGAGACAATGCCGCTGCTGCCCACTGACGGATCTTGAGCATTACTGCCGTAGAGCAGGGTCGCTGCTGAGAATTGCAACGTATCTGAACCGCCAAGATCAAGGCTCATATCGAAACCGATATTGCTTCCGTCAAAGCCGCTGCTCGCGAAATCGCCTGTGGTCACGACATTTGTGGCTTCAGCGAATATGTCGAATGGTGTGTTTGACGCGACAAAGAAGCTGGTGTTATGCACTGGTGCAATAGCCCCAGACGAGTCAGTCGTTGCATCAATGCCGAACGCTGTCAGCGTGTCAGTGGCGGATAAAACGCCGCTACCCGTGTAATGTGGACCTTTATCCCCCGTAGATCCCGCCAGACGTTTGGTTGCTAATGGGGTTGCCGTTATTGCCCGTATCCCCAGAAGTATGTGAATTTGAAATTGGATTTAAAGTGCCAGTACGCACAACATAGACGTCACTATCAATCAAGTCTTCTCCCGCTGTTCCTGAACTGGCGGGGTCAAGTAAAACAAAATCTGAAACAATTGGTGCGAATCCGGGTGACTGAACAAATTGCGTGTCTCCCCAAACGACGACAAGGCCTTGGCTTTGGAAAAAAGGACGGTCTATGATATCGGCGCTTGCGCCTATCGCTGCCGCGAGAGCGCCAAGGCTTATCCCTGAAACTATATATAAACGGCGAAATAACATGTATAGCACCTCCGTATTCGGGTAAGGTTTAAACGATTGTCTTTAATAGGGAACTAATCCCCAGGGTTAATGAAATGAAAATCAACCGCGGCGTTTAAGCCGCTCTACCGCTAAATGCAGCGCTTCCAAAAAGCGCGAGCGGTCCTTGTGCGTAAACGGCGGCGGCCCGCCGAGATTGGGCATGTCCGCCCCCGCGCGAAGGTCTGCCATAATGGCGCGGGTCGCAATGGCCGCGCCGATGCTGTCATTGTCAAACGGCTTGCCGCTAGGGGATAGAACAACGGCCCCTGCGAGCAAGCAGCGCTCGGCGAGGAGGATGTCTGCGGTAATTACCACGCTATCCTCATCCGCGCGCTCCGCGATATAATCATCGGCGGCGTCAAAACTATCGGAAACTACAGCAGCGGAGAAAAGCGGATGTTTGGGAATTCGGATATAGCTATTACTGACCACGACAACGGGTACATTATGGCGCTCGGCGACCTTATAGGTTTCTTCGCGCACAGGGCAGGCGTCGGCGTCGATGTAAATGGTCAAACTCATCTGCTATACATAAGCGCAGGGTTTACCGTCCACAACCCTTTGGCGCGCTGCATGGGCAAAGCCGCGCAAACCGCATAAGCTGCCACAATGTCTGAAACAATCATATCGATTCGCCGCCTGCCCAATGAAACCGTCAACCGTATTGCGGCGGGCGAAGTCGTTGAGCGCCCCGCTAGTGTTATTAAAGAGCTGGTTGAAAACGCGATTGACGCGGGCGCGACCGAGATTGATGTGCGTTTTGAGGACGGCGGCCGCACGCTGATTTGCGTAACAGAT
>CAKZTE010000119.1 GCA_937923115.1 uncultured Caulobacterales bacterium
CTATATGCAGCCGATTTGGGACGCGCTCAACATGGTGCTGGGCCGCGAAGATGTCGAGCGGCGCCGCGCTTCAGGCGAGATTGAAGTTGTGCCTGTCGCCTTTATGCGCGGACGGACGCTGTCTGATGCCTTTGTCGTAATTGACGAGGCGCAAAACGCGACTGTGCCGCAGATGAAAATGATATTGACCCGCCTTGGTGAGCGCGCGAAATATGCCGTTACGGGCGATCCGGGCCAATCTGATTTGGGGTATAACGTGCAAAGCGGCCTCGCCCATGCGCTTGGTATTCTGGGCGGTATCAAAGGCATTAAGGCAACGACATTCCTCTCATCCGATGTGGTGCGTCACCCTCTTGTGGGTAAAATCGTCAATGCTTATGAAAAAGACCAAAAGGCGCGAAACAATGAGCCGCTGAAAAACGGGCTGAAAAAACTCTAATGGAGCCAGACAGTTTACCGTTATCTATTGATATCGCCGTTAACGCGGATGCGTGGCTTGATATTAAGGTCGCCAATGACGCGAGCTGGATAGCCGCCCAGCTTGAGCCCCTTTTTGCCCTTAGCAAAATGCCACTCGGAGAGCTTTCCATAGCGTTGACAAATGACGCGCAAATGAAGGCCCTCAATAAACAATACCGTGATAAAGATAAGCCAACCAATGTGCTGTCTTTTCCAGCCGACGGGCCGCTACTGGGCGACATTGTGCTGTCCTATGAGACCATCGCGCGAGAGGCGCAAGCGAAAGGCGCGGCATTTGAATCCCATCTTTCGCATTTGCTTGTTCATGGATTTTTACACCTTCAAGGCTATGACCACCAAACTGAAACCGGCGCCGCCGAAATGGAAACACTCGAAATCACAGCTCTCGCCGCTCTTGGCATTGACAACCCTTACGAAAAATAGACACTCAGAACATTATGACCGATACGTCAAATATCCCCGGCAGTAAAAACTGGCTCGATAAAATCTTGCGAAAATCCGAAAATGTTTTGGAGGACACGCAAAATACGAAATCGCGTAAACGCATGATGAGCGCGGCGGAGCGTTTTCATCATTTGCGCGTCGAAGACGTCATGGTGCCGCGCGCCAATATCGTTGGCGTAGAGCGCGATACAGGTCTGCATGATTTATCCGTCGCTTTTCGCGATGCCGCCCATTCGCGTTTGCCTGTCTATAAGGAAACACTCGATGAGCCGCTGGGCATGATTCACATCAAAGATTTGATGCCGCTCTTAATGCTTAACGCCAAGGGCCGGAACGGCAAAACCTACGCCACGCGCAAGGTCGCTGCGGGTATTTTGCGGCCCGTCCTTTACGTGCCGCCCTCTATGCTCGCTGAAGAACTTCTCGCGCGTATGCAAGCGCGGCGTATTCATATGGCGATTGTGGTAGATGAATATGGCGGCACGGACGGCATTGTAACCCTAGAGGATTTGGTCGAACCGATTGTCGGCGACATCGAAGATGAGCACGATTCGGCCTCATCTGACCTGCGCCAAATCACAGGCCCTAGTGGCCTTGTCTTTTGGGAGGCTGATGCTGGCACATCCATTGATGATTGCGAGAAGAAAATCGGGCGCGACTTTGCAACTGCTGATGAGGAAAGCGGGGCGGACACTTTGGGCGGCCTTGTCTTTACGCTTGCCGGACGGGTGCCCGAACGCGGCGAAGTGATTAAGCACCCAGAGGGCATTGAGTTTGAAGTGGTTGACGCAGATGCCCGCCGCGTAAAACGGCTCCGCATTCGTGATATGCGGCGATCTGGGCCCGTAACGTCTGCAGCTGCAAAAGAGACCACCGCGTCATCCGCGCCATACGCAAAATCGGCTGTGTCTCCTGATAAAAAAAGTGGTTGATTTCGACGGGCTTTTGAACGCCTCGGGGTGGCGCGGACGCGGCCTTGATATGGCTGTGGGTGGCGCGGCTGTTCTTGGCCTCGCGCCTTTTTTCATTTGGCCCCTCGCATTATTGTGTTTTGGCTGGCTCGCCCTTCGGCTTGATAGGCGCGCAAAGGCCCCGATTAACGCCAGCAAATTGTGCCGCTCGAGCGGGTTTTGGTTTGCGCTAGGGTATTTTCTGTTCGGCTTATTTTGGATTGGCTCCGCCTTCATTGCGCGCGGGCCAAGCTATATCCCACTCATGATTCCTGCCGTGCTGCTGCTTTGCGCGCTGCTATCCCTCTTTTGGACCATTGCCGCACATAGCTATGCGAGACTTAATCCGCGCGGGCTCTGGGCGCCTATCCTCTTTGCGAGCGTCATGTCGGCAACCGAGATTTTGCGCGGCCATTTACTCTCTGGTTTTCCGTGGAATCTGCCGGGCTACATTTTCAAATCAGGCGGGGCAGTCTCGCAATCCGCCTCTATTATCGGTATTTACGGGCTGACATTTTTAACATTTTTACTAGCCGGCAGTCTCGCGCATTGCCTGAAACCCCGCCATACGCCTCTTCAGGGCTCCTTGCCAATTTCCGCGCAAACACCTCGCGCCGGACTTGAACGACCCTCTGGCCTGATATTTCTTGTAACTCTCATAGGGCTTTTTAGCTTTGGTTTTATTCGCTTGGCTGCGGCTGATGATATAATCTTTCACGACGGCATCACGCTTAGAATTGTCCAAACGCCCTTTGCGCAAAAAGATAACCTCGATCCCGGCGGGTCAGTCGCGATTGCCAATGATTATCTAGCCCAAACCGCCGCGCCGGGGCTTGAGAGTGTGACGCATGTGATTTGGCCTGAAGGGGCGGTTAATGGCCTGGCGCTGGAAAACACAGCCTTGATACGCGCAGTCAGTGATCTATTTCTAAGCTTTGATAACTCGCCGCCCGACTGGCTCGTGAATAGTCTACGAGAGGAAACACGGCCATCGCCGCAAGGGCAGCCTATTGATTATTACTACAATAGTTCCGCCTCCGTAGATTTTGGCGCGGACGGGTCCGCTGCCATTGCGGCCATAAATGACAAGGTCAAGCTTGTGCCCTTTGGCGAAGGCCTTCCAGGCGGGCGTTTCCTTGAACGTTACGGTATCGCCCCCATGAGTACCGCCGCCTCATTTGTCACCGCCGCCCCGAAAAAAGAGATTGCCAATTTCCCAGGGCTTCCGCCGCTTACCGCGCATATTTGTTATGAAATTATTTTCCCGGGCCTCACGCCGCGTCCCAAAAATGCCCCGAACCCGCAATGGATACTCAACCAATCAAATGATGGCTGGTACGGCAAAAGTTCTGGCCCGCAGCAGCACGCCAATCAAGCCGCCTACCGCGCAATTGAAGAAGGCCTGCCCATTGTGCGGTCTGCTGGTAATGGAATTTCCGGCGTTATTGACCCCTATGGGCGCTGGCATGTTCGTGCCGAACCTCATGACGAAATTGCCCTCGATTCCCAATTGCCTATTGCATTAGCAAAACCACTTTTCTCTATTAACCTAATTTGGGTTCTGTTCTTGATAAATACAACAACTTGTTTAGTGTATCTCGGGCGATGGGGGCGTCGACATACCGTTGATGTTTCTTGATAAAATCGAAGTTGATAGGTGGGGGCACCTTGACGACGCCAACTAAGGAAAGAAAATGGCCACAAAAGATGGACCGCGTTCAGCCAACCCGGTTGATACGCATGTCGGGAGCCGCATTCGCGTGCGGCGACAAGTAATGAAAATGAGCCAGGAAAAACTCGGAGAAGAGTTAGGGGTAACATTTCAACAAGTACAAAAATATGAGCGCGGGACAAACCGCGTTGGCGCCAGCCGCCTTTGGCGGATGGCCGAAGTGTTGACAGTTCCCGTCAATTTTTTCTTTGACGGCCTGACGGGGGAGCACAAATATGACGCGCCAGAATTTGCCGAAGGTGACCAGACGCCCATCGTCTATGATTTCATCAAAAGTTCAGACGGCGTCGCGCTTGCAACGGCTGTTTCTCAGATTAAGAACAAGGCCGTTCGCCGCCAGATTTTAGAGCTCGCGCGGTCGCTCGCCAAGGATCAAGACGACGACGAATAAAAGGCGGCTTCGGCCGCCTTTCAAATTTAGTCTATTCATTCATGCGCAGTTTCGTTAGGAAACGCGCATGAAACACCCGCAGACTCAGAACCGGCGAACAGCACTGCATCTTAAAGATGCTGACCCTGATAAGTTTCGTACCTTTGGCCGCGCCAAGGGCCGGCCGCTCTCCGCCACACAAGCGTCTCTATACGGCGAACTTTACCCCGCCCTAAAAGTTGATTGCAGCAAAATGGGCGCGCCGCTTAGCGGTCTTGAACGCTTCAAAGAGACGTGGTTTGAAATCGGCTTTGGCGGGGCAGAGCATTTAATTTGGCAAGCCCGTCATAATCCGCAGGCTGCCATTATCGGCGCAGAACCGTTTGAGCCGGGCGTCGCCAAAGCCCTATCAGCTGTACGCGACTATGATTTGAAAAATGTGCGATTGCAGCATGGCGACGCGCGTGACGTCCTTAGCGCGCTACCCCGCGAGAGCCTTGATAAAGTCTTTGTACTCTTTCCAGACCCCTGGCCAAAACCCAAACATCATAAACGCCGCCTAATTAATGACGCCTTTCTGAAAGATATACACCGCGTTCTAAAAGCAGGAGGCGAATTTCGGTTTGGCAGTGACATTATTCACTACGTTGATTGGACGCTCACGCGCGTGCACAAACATGGCGGTTTTCACTGGCAGCCCAAATCACAACAAGACTGGCGTGTGCGCGGGGATGATTGGCCAGAGACGCGCTACCTCGCCAAGGCCCTGCGCGAAGGTCGAACAGGTCATTTCTTCCACTTTAAGAAAAGCGTTCCGCAGAAACGCGGATAAGGCCTAAAAGCTTACACCCTCAGCGGTCTGAGCGGCCTAAATTCTTCTCTTGCCAAACTCCTGCTTTGGCCTTAAGTAGACTTTACACATCGCCTTTTGCACAGGATGCAAGACGGCGGCTCCAGTCGGAGCCGCTTTTTTAATGCCTAGAAAAATAGCGAAACGGATAGAGTAGTCATGAAGACCAAAACAGATTTGGACGCCCGCGTCCTTGATATCGTGGAGCCGATTGCCGACGACCTTGGTCTGCGTATCGTTCGTCTGCGCGTCATGGCGGGCCGCCGCCCAACCTTGCAAATCATGGCCGAACGTCAATCAGACGGCCAAATGAATGTCAGTGCTTGCGAAGCCTTATCGCGCGCAGCTAGCTCGGCCCTCGAAGTTGAGGACCCTATTCGCGATGCTTACGTGCTCGAAGTCTCCTCGCCCGGTCTTGAACGTCCGCTTACAAGCCTAGAAGATTTTGAAAAATATGAAGGCTATCTCGCCCGCATAGAGCTTGACCGCCTCGTCGAAGGCCGCAAACGTTTTCGCGGCATCTTAGGCGGCGTTGACGGTGATAATGTCGATATTGATCTGGACGGCGAAAAAGATACGGCGCAAATCCCCTTTGCTTGGATTTCCGAAGCAAAGCTTCTCATTACAGATGCCCTCATTGAGGAAGGCCAAAAGGCCAAAGCTGAACTCGAAAAAACCGAGTCTGCTGACAACCCCCTAGAAGACAAAGACGCATAGGAGTCCATTATGGCTGGTATTAGTGCAAACCGTTTAGAGCTGCTGCAAATCGCAGCGGCTGTTGCTCAAGAAAAGAACATCGACAAAACCATCGTGCTCGGCGCGATTGAAGAAGCGATTCAAAAAGCGGCACGCCTGCGTTACGGCAGCGAGCTTGATATCCGCGCGAAACTAGATCCTGTCACAGGCTCCATGGATCTGACCCGCGTTGTCACAGTCGTGGCCGATGACGAGATTGAAAATGACGCGACACAAACTAACCTTGTCACTGCGCAGCTTGATCACCCAGACGCTGAAATTGGTTATGAAATCACGACCCCACTGCCGCCGATTGAATTTGGCCGCGTCCAATCACAAATGGCCAAACAAGTCATCATGCAAAAGGTTCGCGAAGCCGAACGGGCCAAGCAATATCTTGAGTATAAAGACCGCATTGGCGAGATTATCAATGGCATCGTTAAGCGCGTTGAATATGGCCATATCATTGTTGACCTTGGCCGCGCAGAAGGCGTTATCCGCCGCGACCAAACTTTGCCGCGTGAAAACGTCAAAAACGGCGACCGTATTCGGGCCTATATCCTAGACGTGCGCGAAGAGCCGCGCGGTAGCCAGATTTTCCTTTCGCGCTCCGCGCCAGAGTTTATGGCCGCCCTGTTCAGCCAAGAAGTGCCCGAAGTTTACGAAGGCATCATCCAAATCGTCGCAGTTGCCCGCGACCCCGGCTCACGCGCGAAAATCGCGGTTTACTCTAATGACGGCTCTATTGACCCTGTCGGCGCCTGTGTCGGTATGCGCGGTTCGCGCGTTCAGGCCGTAGTCAATGAGCTTCAAGGCGAACGTATTGATATCATTCCGTGGACCGAAGATGCAGCCAGCTTTATCGTTAACGCGCTTCAGCCCGCAGAAGTGACCAAAGTTGTCCTGGATCAGGACGAGAACCGTATTGAAGTTGTTGTTCCTGATGAGCAGCTATCATTAGCCATTGGACGCCGCGGTCAAAATGTGCGCCTCGCGTCGCAGCTCTCTGGCTGGTCAATTGACATTATGACAGAAGAGCAAGAGTCAGAGCGCCGCCAGAAAGAATTTGCGGAGCGTTCAGAGCTGTTCATGACAGGTCTTGATGTTGACGAAATGATTGCGCAGCTACTTGTGTCCGAAGGCTTCCAAAACATGGAAGAAGTCGGCTATGTCGAACTCGCCGAGCTCTCCTCTATCGATGGCTTTGATGAAGAAACAGCCGCCGAGCTTCAAGAGCGTGCGCGCGAGTACCTTCAGAAGGTCGCCGATGAGCAAGACGCTGAACGCAAGGCAGCCGGCGTTGAAGACGGCGTGCTTGAGATCGAAGGCGTTACCCTTCCAATGGCGGTGGCCTTTGGTCAAAACGAAATCTTTTCCGTCGAGGACGTCGCGGGCCTCGTGCCAGATGATATTCGCGGCTATACCGAATATAAGAACGGCGAGAAAACCCACGAAGAAGGCATTCTAGAAAGTTTCAAACTGTCCGAGCCAGAAGCCACAATGCTGATTATGCAAGCGCGGGTTAAAGCAGGCTGGATTGATGCGGCGGCGCTTGAAGCGATGGAAGAAGAAGATGCGCCTGAAGAAGAGGCCGCAACTGACGCGGCAGGAGAAACTGTCTTAACAGCGGAGGATGTATTCTCTTAATCGGGAATACAGACCGCCCTTGACCGTACCGTCAGTCGTTCCCACATCTGAAATATCAGACCTGAACTCAGAGGATGAGTTCGGCCCTGACAAGCGCGGCCATAAAGGCACAGCGCGCAAATGCGTGGCAACAGGCAAAGTCGAGGACACGGCTAAAATGGTGCGTTTTGTGATGTCACCAGAGGGCGAGATTGTTCCAGACATAGCCGGTAAACTGCCCGGGCGCGGCGTGTGGGTTACGGCCCACCGCGAGCACATGATAAAAGCGATTAAAACGGGTGGATTTGCGCGCGGCTTTAAAACAAAGATCAAAGCGGACGCCGGGCTTATTGACTTAACCGAAGCGCTTTTAGCGCGCCGGCTTTTGGGGCTTTTATCAATGGCCAGAAAATCAGGTCATATTGCCATTGGCTATGATCAGGTTAAGGCGGCTGCGGCTAGCGGAAAAATTGCGTGGCGTATCGAGGCGCGCGAGGGGGCTTCGGATGGACGCAGTAAAATTCGCACGCTATCAAAGGCGGTCGCGATGGAACTTGAAATGCCTGTCCCCAAGGCAATGGGCTGTTTTTCAGGCGCAGAACTTGCCGAAGCTCTAGGGCGTGACACGGTGGTGCATGTGTCTTTGCCGCCTGGTAAACTGGCCAAAGCCTTTACGGCGGACGCTGTGCGCTACAGAGGATTTCGCCATCTTATCCCGCGCGAATGGGACGATATTGGCCATGAGATTAAAATGCCAAAGCCAGACGGCACGGCGAGAAACAAAGAAAGCGGCAAACGCCCATGAACCGCACAAGATGAGCCGCGTGTCTAGCGCGAAGAAATCCTGCAACCAATAAATCCCGCAAGGGGTAGGATTTGACAGTTGAATAACTCGGCAAGGGCGCTAGGTTGCAGCGACTTTGCACAGCCCCTAAAATGGGGCAAAACCCGATTTTGGGTACATAATGCAAGATAAGGCGGACTTATGACCCGCCAAATGGACAAAAAATGACCGATAATAACGATAAACCAAAACGTAAACCTCTCTCGCTCGGTAAGGGCGCAGGCACTGTCCGTCAGAACTTCTCTGGCGGCCGTTCAAAGCAGGTTGTGGTAGAAACGAAAAAACGCCGCGTAGTGGGCAGCCCGACGGCCAAACCCATGATTAAGCCAGCCCCGGTGAAGGGCTCAACCCCGCCGGCTAAGCCAACACCAGGACCGCGCCCAACGGCTGCACCAAAGGTCAGTATTGACGAAGTCGCGGAAGCCGCCAAATCATTGGGCCTGTCTAAGGCGGAATATATCAAGCGCCAGAAAGCGGTGCAGTCCGCTGTAGTGCAGCAAACCGCCCGCGACGAACAGCGCGCCGCCGAAGAAGCCGAACGCCGCCGCCGCATGGAAGAAGAGCAAGAGGTTCTTCGTAAGAAAAAACAAGCCGAAGAAGAAGAAGAGCTGCGCCGCCTAGAGGCCGAAGAAGCCGAGCGTCTTGCAGAAGAAAAGCAAGAAGCCCGCAAACCGCAGCCAGAACGCGCAATTGATAAAGAGCGCGAAGCTAAAGAGGCTAAAGAGCTCACCGAGCTAGAAAAAGCGGGCGGGCGTATTAAGAAATCTCGCAATAGCGGTATTTCCAAGCCAACACGCCCAACACGCGGCAATGATAATTCGCGCCGCCGCGGCAAGCTCACGATCGTATCGGCCCTTGCAGGCAATGAAGAACGTCAACGCTCGCTTGCCTCTGTTCGGCGCGCGCGCGAACGCGAAAAAGAACGCCAGCGCGGCGGCCAAACAGACTCGGGCAAAATCTCGCGGGAAGTGACCATTCCAGAAGCCATTACAGTCGGTGATCTGGCTAACCGTATGGCCGAACGCTCATCAGACATTGTCAAATATCTCATGAAACAAGGCAATATGCTGACGATTAACGATGTATTGGACGCCGACACAGCGCAGCTCATCGCAGAAGATTTTGGCCATAGCGTTAAACGTGTTTCCGAAGCAGATGTAGAATTTGACTTCATCAAAGATGATGACGTGCAAGACGAAGGCAATCAAAAGCCACGTCCGCCCGTCATTGCGATTATGGGCCATGTCGACCACGGAAAAACGTCTTTGCTTGACGCGCTGCGCACAACTGACGTTGCTGGCACAGAAGCCGGCGGTATCACCCAGCATATTGGCGCTTATCAATTGAAGCTTAAATCCGGCGCTAAAATTACTGTACTCGATACACCTGGCCACGCAGCTTTTTCAGAAATGCGGACTCGCGGCGCAGAAGCGGTTGATATCGTAATTTTGGTCGTGGCCGCCGATGACGGTATTAAGCCGCAAACGATCGAGTCTATTAAATACGCCCGCGCGGCGGGGACGCCCATCATTGTGGCCGTCAATAAAATGGATACATATGAGGCCAATGCGCTAAAGATAGAAACAGACCTTTTGCAGCATGAAGTCATCACAGAGTCCATGTCAGGCGAAACCCAATCAGTTCACGTTTCCGCAAAAGAGAAGACAGGTCTTGATGACCTTGTTGAAGCGATTAGCAACCAAGCGGAATTGATGGAACTTAAAGCCAATCCAAAGCGCGATGCGGACGGCGTCGTCATTGAGAGTAAAATCGAAAAAGGGCGCGGTGCCGTTGCAACGGTCCTTATCAAGCGCGGGACGCTCAAGCGCGGCGATATAATCGTGGCAGGCCAATATTGGGGTAAAGTGAAAGCCATGAGCGACGAGCGCGGCGGTAAACTCAAAGAGTCTACACCGTCTATGCCCGTTGAAGTGATGGGCTTTAACGGCGCGCCCGCACCAGGCGAACCGTTTGCGGTTGTCGATACTGAGCAAAAGGCGCGCGAAATAACGGATTACCGTGAGCGCGAAATTAAGAAAGCCCAAAACGTCGCGCCAAGCGCCATGGCGTCTATGGAAGCGATGATGGCCAAGCTGTCTGACAAAACAGTCTCTGAAATGGTTGTTGTTGTCAAAGCAGGCGTTCAGGGCTCGGTTCAAGCGATTAAGTCTGCCGTTGAGTCCGCGGGTAATGATGAAGTTAAATGCCGCGTTGTCCACAGCGGCGTCGGGCAAATATCCGAATCAGATGTGCAATTGGCGCTGGCGTCAAATGCGCCTATTCTGGCCTTTAACGTGCGTCCAAACCGCCAAGCTAAAGAGATGGCAGAGCGCGAGGGCGTGGAGATTCGTTATTACTCGATCATCTATGCTTTGATTGACGATATTAAAGGCGCGCTGTCTGGTATGCTCGCCCCAGAACGCCGCGAGACCTTTATTGGTTACGCCGAAATTCTTCAGGTCTTCGATATTTCTAAGCTCGGCAATATTGCTGGTTGTAAGATCACCGAAGGCCGCGTTGAGCGCGGATCAGGCGTGCGTCTTCTGCGCGACGGCGTTGTTATCCATGAAGGCATGCTTAGCACGCTCAAGCGCTTCAAGGACGAAGTTGAGAAAGTTCAGGCAGGTATGGAGTGCGGCATGGCATTTGAAAATTATCATGACCTGCGTAAAGGCGACCAAATCGAGTGCTTCACAGTTGAGATGATTGAGCGCCAGCTCGACTAGGCACGAAACGTTATGATTAATCAATAAAGGCGCGGCTTCAACGAGAGCTGCGCCTTTTCACTATAAGCTGTAAAAGACAACCTCATGAGTAAACACAAAGCCCCCTCACAGCGCATGCTCAAAGCCGGCGAGCTTATTCGCCGTATGCTCGCGGAAATTATCGCCAAAGAGCATTTTCGCGATAAGGATCTACAAGGAAAATCTGTGACGATTTCCGAAGTGCGCGTGAGCCCTGACCTCAAACATGCCATCATTTATGCCGCCCCGCTTGGCGGCGGGAATGACGAGACACTGATCGCAGCGCTGAACCGCGCGAGTAAATTCTTGCGAGGCCGGCTTGGCAAAGAAATGGAGATGAAATCCACACCCGCGCTTAAATTTGTTGTCGACGAAAGCTTTGAAACTGCGCAAGAGATGCAAAAACTTCTCAATCAGCCGCACATCGCGCAGGATTTGAAAAAGGACTAACGCCATTCAATTGTCGTCTATCTGACAGTCATGGCGCGCCGACCTTGCTAAACCTCAGCTCTAATATGGAGCTGTCATGAAACCCGAAGTCTTTGCTGTCCTGTGCATTTTTATCGCTTTTATCGTAGCGGAAATTCTGTTCACAAAATTCTTTAAGAAAAAGAACCAAGCCAAAGGCGACGGATGGGTTGAACTCATCGGCTCAGCTATGATCGTTTTGGTCACCCAGCCGCTCATTGTCCTCTTTCTTAGCCCGCTTTTGGCATCCTTTCTATTCCCCAATAGCGCTGACATGCTGACCTCTTGGCCCTTCCTCGCTGTCTTTGCGCTCTTCCTTATCTTTGAAGATATGACGCAATATTGGTGGCACCGCATTACCCACAGCACGCCGTGGCTCTATAAGCTTCACCGCCCGCACCACAATGCCGAATATATGTCGATCCGCATCGTCTATCGGAACAATATCTTCTATTACTACCTCATGCCCAGCCTATGGTTTGCCGGCATCCTTATCTACCTTGGAGGAGGATGGGTCTACGCCGTTTATCTGGTCATTAAAATGACGGTGATATTCGGGGCTCACTCTGACATACGCTGGGATGCGCCGCTTTATAAGATTAAATGGCTATCCCCTGTCATGTGGGTTGTCGAGCGCACAATCAGCACACCCGCGACCCATTCCGCCCATCACGGCAAGCATCAATCGGACGGCATTACAAATTACAAAGGCAATTACGGAAACCTATTATTCTTTTGGGATGTACTGTTCGGGACAGCAAAAATCACGCGGGAGTATCCAGAGGAATACGGCGTTGAAAATTTGCCCGAAACGTCTGTTGCAGAGCAGCTTATCTGGCCGCTCGTGCGCAAAAGCCCGACATCAGCCATGCGTCCTGCGGAATAGTCACTTTTCTGTTTTGTCTGCGCATTCTTTCCGCTAACAGGTCAGCCTAAATAGCTGACTGAAAGCGAGCCTGCCATGTTTGAAGCCCTTACCGCCAAAGCGCCCGATGCCATCATGCATTTGATGGCTATGTGCAAGGCCGACGCCAACCCTGATAAAATTGATCTGGGCGTTGGCGTCTATAAAACAGAGGACGGCGCAACGCCCATCATGCGCGCAGTGAAAAAGGCGGAACAGCTGTGGTGGCGCGAGGAAGAAACAAAAACCTATGTCAGCACGGTCGGCAACGCCGCCTTTCGCAGCGCTATGCTCGAGTTAATACTGGGCGCGGATATGGCAGAAAAATACGGAGCGCGCATAGCCAGTTCTCAAGCCGCAGGCGGCAGCGGCGCGCTCCGGATTGGCGCGGAGCTCATTGTCGCCGCCAACCCCAATGCAGCCGTCTGGGTTAGCACGCCGACATGGGCCAACCATATTCCGCTGATTAGCTCGGCGGGCCTTAAGATTGAAACATACCCTTATTATAACCGCGAGACGCTTGGCGTTGATTTTTCAGATATGCTGGATCGCCTTAAGTCAGGCGCAAATCCCGGCGATATTGTATTACTGCACGGCTGCTGCCACAATCCAACGGGCGCGGACTTTAGCCGCGCAGAATGGGACGTCCTCGCAAAATTTCTGCCAGAGCATGGCCTTATCCCCTTTGTTGACCTTGCCTACTTTGGACTAGGCCGCGGTATGGAGGACGATACTTACGGCCTGCGTAAACTTATCGAGAGCGTGGACGAGCTTATGCTTGCCGCGTCCTGTTCAAAAAACTTTGCGCTCTACCGCGAGCGCGTCGGTCTTGTTGCGGTCCTGACCAAAGATGCCGATAGCGCAATTAATGCGCAAAGCCAATTTGGGGCCATACAGCGCAAACTCATCTCTATGCCGCCTGACCACGGCGCGGCACTTGTGGCGCGTATTTTGGGCGACCCAGCCCTGCGCGCTGAATGGAGCGCAGAGCTTGACGAAATGCGGGACCGTATGCGGTCTTTACGCGCGCAGCTCTCGGACGCGCTCAATGTTCAAGGGGGCGAAGTTATGGCGGCGGCTGTCAAAGACCAGAACGGCATGTTTTCCACTTTGCCGCTGACCAAAGACCAAGCTGTGGCGCTGCGCGAGATGCACTCGGTCTATCTCACAGATTCTGGCCGCGTGAATATCGCAGGCACGACCACGAGCAATATCCCGCGTTTCGCAGAAGCGCTCCTTTCTGTCCTTTAAATATAGAGGCCCCCGCAAATATGGGGACCTCTAAATATAGACGCCTGTAAACTGAATCATAACCTAACCGTGTTACGCCACGCTTAAATGAGGCAAATAAACACGTGGGTTAAGATATGAGTGCCGTAAGAAAAACATTATCGCCGCAGCCGCGCGGCACAGATCGCCGCGCCGAGCCGCGCCAAGGGCAGCTTGATTGGCGCGTTAATCCGCGCAGCTATGATTTTGTCGGGACGCATTTTGACCCGATCACGCCCATGCAGACGCTTACGCGCTGTAAGTGGATAACGACGCAGCACGGCTTTCGCTATATCGTCACGCCCAATGTCGATCATATTGTTCGCCTGACCAAAGAGCCTGAGGTGTTTAAGCCGCTCTATGACTCGGCTTGGATTTCAGTCTGTGATAGCCGCATTTTGGAATTGCTCGCCAATTTTTCTGGCTTGCCGCTCAAAGCCGTTCCAGGGTCAGATTTGACCGCGCAGCTTTTTGATAATGTGATTGAACGCGATGAACCCGTCAATGTGATCGGGGCAGATGCCGAGATTATCGCAGGCCTCAAAGCCCGCTACGGCCTGACCAATATAAACCATCATGAGCCACCTATGGGTATGCGCAATAAACCAGAGGCAATTGCGGAGACAGCGCAATTTATCGCAGACCATCCCGCGCGCTATACCTTCATCTGTGTCGGCAGCCCGCAGCAAGAAATGGTCGCCAAAGCAGCGCTAGAGCGCGGCGATTGTGTGGGCCTCGGATTATGCGTCGGCGCATCCCTCGAATTCCTAACAGGCCGTATTAAACGCGCACCGAAATGGATGCAAAACGCCCGCCTAGAATGGCTCTTCCGCCTCGCAAGTGAGCCCGGCCGCCTCTGGAAACGCTACCTCGTCGAAGGCCCAAAAGTATTCTTGATCTGGCTAAAGTGGAGTTTGCGTAAGAAGGGGTAGGCCTGTGTTCGTGAAAGACCTTGAAGGCGAACATTATGACGAGAAAGATCGTGGATTAGTCGCCCTTATAATATTTGCGGGAGCACTACTTTTCTTCGGTTGGGGCGTTCTATATACAATTCCCTATCTTGACTATAGAGAGCTGAAAAACAAAGGCCAAGTTACCACAGCTGAGGTCCTAAAAAAAATTCGCGAGCCTCAAGGTAGAGGCATAACAAAATATTTTTTTACTTATAAATATATAGACACATCCTCATCAAACGAATGCTCGCGTAGCGGAGAGTATTTCACGACACCGCGAAATCAAATTTGTAGGCTTACAGTACA
>CAKZTE010000120.1 GCA_937923115.1 uncultured Caulobacterales bacterium
AAGGCAAGTGGCGGAGACGAAGGGATTCGAACCCTCGATGAGCTTTTGGCCCATACTCCCTTAGCAGGGGAGCGCCTTCGACCACTCGGCCACGTCTCCGAGCGGGGAATTAGCCAATTGCGGGCGTCGGGGCAAGCAGCAAATGCGTTTAAGCGCAATTTAGATGAGAATTTATAGCTTGAATAAATGCGGTGTTAGGCGGTTTCGCCAAATAACTCCCGGCCAATGAGCCAGCGGCGAATTTCACTCGTGCCTGCACCAATCTCCATTAGCTTGGCATCGCGCAAAAAACGCCCTGTAGGATAGTCATTGATATAGCCGTTACCACCCAGTATTTGTATGCCTTCTAGCGCGACCTGCGTCGCTTTTTCGGCCGCATAAAGAATACAGCCAGCCGCGTCTTTGCGCGTAGTCTCGCCGCGGTCACAGGCGGCGGCAACGGCGTAGCTGTAAGCGCGCGCCGTCGAGAGCGTAACGTACATATCGGCTAGCTTGCCTTGCATGATCTGAAATTCGCCAATGGATTTACCAAACTGTTTACGCTCATGGACATAAGGCAAAACTGTATCCATCACGGCCTGCATAATGCCTATAGAAATGCCCGATAGCACCACACGTTCATAGTCGAGCCCGCTCATTAGGATTTCCGCGCCTTGGCCGACTTCGCCGACCACATTTTCGTCGCTAACAAAACAGTCCTCAAAGACTAGCTCACACGTATCAGAGCCGCGCATGCCCAGCTTATCGAGCTTTTGCGCCGTTGAGAAACCATCCATATCAGGCGTGATAATGAAGGCTGTAATCCCTTTGCTGCCGCCTTGCGGGTCTGTCTTCGCATAGACCATCAGGGTGTCAGCTGTTGGGGCATTTGTAATCCACATCTTATTGCCATTGAGCAAATAGCCGCCTTGGGCCGCGTCGGCTTTAAGGCGCATCGAGACGACATCTGAGCCAGCAGAAGGCTCACTCATCGCCAGAGAACCCAAATGCTCTCCGCTCACAAGCTTGGGAAGGTGTTTCTCTTTTTGCGCCTGATTGCCCCAGCGCTTTAACTGATTGATACACAGGTTTGAATGCGCGCCGTAAGACAGACCGACAGAGGCCGAGGCGCGGCTGACTTCTTCCACTGCAATCGTGTGCTCCAGATACCCCAAGCCAATACCGCCAAACTCTTCTTCGACTGTGATGCCGTGCAATCCCAGTTCGCCCATGGCCGGCCATAGGTCGCGCGGAAATTGGTTGTCTTTATCAATGGCGTCTGCACGCGGCGCGATCTCCGCTTGCGCAAATTGATGCACGCTATCGCGAATCATAATTGCATTATCTGAGAGGCCAAATTGAAGTGTTGGATATGATGTTGTCATGGGAGCTTCTTTCTCTGAGAATGCTACAGCTTAGCTTTATCCAAGTTTACATCACGTGAAGGAATAAGGCGTTCTAATTCTGAGTAATTTCGCAAATTATTTGCCTAAAGTATTCCGCTCGCTGAAATAGAGTTCCTTGTTTATTACAATATTGGGCAAGAACAGGGTCTAAACGAGCGTGTCATACGGACCGTTTTTATCTGGACTGTTTAACTCTACGCGGATGTTGTCTTCATAATGCTGGCGAATAATTTGGGCATTGCGGTTATTGGCTTTCCAGCCAACATCAAACAGGTCGCCGATAACGGGCACGCAGCCAATCAGCCAATCAACGCCGATGTTAAACCCCATGACGGATAGCTTATGTTTGGGCACGCCCATTTGCGCGCCTCGCATCACAATATAGCCCGCAACGCCGAGCCCGATTGTGTCGCCAATGCCGGGCACAAGTCCAATAATCGTATCAAGGCCAAGATTAACGGGCAATCCGGGTAGTTTGAACTGGCTATCCATGAGATTGGCCAGTGCCTCGACAGACTCCACCGTCGACTCGTAATCGGGGCGAGCGGGGGCGGCTGGATAAGGATCGTCAGTATTCATGGGGCGTTTCCCCTTATGGTTGTGTTTCATAGCGGCTGTAGTGTAATAAAGGATGTGGGTTTCATAGCAGATTTCTCAAGGCAGGTCAGCTTAGATGGCTATAATCTTAACGCGGCTGTCATGTTGTAGTCATATTGCAAGGTCTATAAAAGCGCATGAATAAAGAGATGACATCCGCGATTGCCGTCACTAGATTTGGCCTTGGCGCCAAAATTGGTGAAATCAAAGCCGTTAGATCAGGGCCACAAAGCTATCTTCTTAACCAACTTCGTAACCCGCAAAACGCCATGATTTCGGCCGCGGGGCTAACCAGTAGCCTTGGCGCGGTTCAAGACTATTTTGGCAGCACGCGCGAAATACAAAAATTTGATAAGATGGCTGATGCTGATGAAATCGCCATGATGCGCAAAAGGCGAAATCGCGAGGCGGTGGATTATTTTCGAAGTGATATTAATGCACGCTTTGGTCATGCTATTGAGACCAATCAAAGCTTTCTTGAACGCTGGGTTCGCTTTTGGGGAAATCATTTTACGGTTTCTGCCAAACAGGCACGGCTGTACGGTCTTGTCGGCTCATTTGAGCGAGAGGTGATTCGGCCTTATGTGCTTGGTTCCTTTTCTGACATGGTCATTGCCAGTAGCTTTCACCCCGCCATGCAAATCTATCTCGATAATTATCGCTCAATAGGCCCTAGAAGCCGTTCGGGCCGTAATAATGCGCGGGGCCTAAACGAGAATCTCGCCCGCGAGATTTTAGAATTGCACACGCTTGGCATCGGGCGTTACTCGCAAAGAGATGTCGAGAATTTTGCCAAAGCGCTCACAGGCTGGACAATTGATACAAAACCGTCCGAGGCAAATTTTGGACGCGTCGTCTTTCGTGAACGCTGGCATGAACCAGGGGCGAAGAACTTTCTCGGCCGCAGATATGCCGATATCGGACCCGATCAGGCGGCGCAAATGATTGCCTATGTGAGCGCGCAGCCCGCAACAGCGCGCCACATTGCCACAAAGATTGCTCGTCACTTTGTTAGCGATAGGCCAGATTCTCGCGATGTTGATAGGCTCGCGCGTGTGTTTATGGAAACGGGCGGAAATTTGAAATCTCTTGCTAAGGCCGTTGTTCGGCTTGATAATGCGTGGACCTCATCGCAGCCAAAATTTAAGTCACCCGATGATTGGGTGGTTTCTGCGGCGCGAATATTGGGAGAGAAAGATACATTGAGCGGAAATGCCAATTCATTTCTTCTAGCATTGGGGCAGCCAGTTTTTCGCGCGCCGTCGCCTCAGGGTTTTCCTGACACCTCTACCGATTGGATTGGTGCGGACGCCATTAAAAAACGCCTTGAGTGGGCAAGCCGCGTTGCGCGTAGGGTCGGTGGACGAATGGAGGCGCAGCGATTCCTCAGCGAAGCCTTAGGTCCGCTAATGCGCCCTGAAAGTGTTCAAGCCATTAGCCGTTCTGAGAGTAAAGTGCAGGCGCTCACTCTCGCGCTAATGAGTCCTGAATTTCAAAGACGGTAGAGCTATGACAAAACGTAACCTCAATATATCCCGCCGCATACTTCTTGGCAGAGGCCTCTCAGCCGCGCTTTTATCCGCGTCTGGCGTGGCCTCTGCCAGAACTGTCAGCGGCAATAAAATGGTCGTTATTATCTTGCGCGGGGCGATGGATGGCCTTGGCGCTGTGCCTGTTATTGGGCGGGAGGCGGGAGCAGAGCCACTAGCGCGCTTTCGACCTGATTTGATTGCGCCCGGCGCTGCCCCGCTAAGCGAAGGGTTCGCCTTGCACCCATCCTTAAAAAATGTCGCTCGTCTGGTTCGCAAAGGGCAGGGGCGCGTGATGCACGCGGCTGCCGGTCCTTACCGGGAACGCTCGCATTTTCTGGCGCAGGACTTGCTCGAAAGCGGCACGGATAAATTCATGAGCCGCGACGGCTGGCTTAACCGTGCTTTGCAATACGGCCCCTCAGCTCTCCAAGCTGTGGCGGTGGGCTCGTCTACGCCGCATATTGTAAAAGGCCCCGCCAGTGTAGCCAGCTGGTCGCCGCCTGTCCTGCCAGAAGCCAGTGATGATACCGTTGCGCGCTTGTTAGAGCTTTACGGTTCGGACCCATTGCTTGAAACGGCGCTTTCGCAATCGATCCAATTGTCTGGCACGGCCATGATGGGCGGCGGCTCAAAAGCGGCGCGCGGCGACTTCAGCGCGATTACCGAAGCTGCGGCGCGGCTTTTGTTGCCTGCGGGCGGACCAGATATTGCGGTCCTGTCCTTGTCTGGATGGGATACGCACGCCAGCCAGCCAAACCTATTAGGACGACAGCTAACAAAACTTGATGAGGCATTGCTTACCCTTGAGAAAACGCTTGGCGCGCATTGGCAAAATACGCTTGTCACTGTTGTTACTGAATTTGGGCGTACGGTTAGGCAAAATGGTACAAAGGGCACCGACCACGGTACGGGTTCTGCCGCATTTGCTCTAGGCGGCGCTGTGCAAGGACGCGGCTTAATTGGTGATTGGCCAGGCGTGTCGGAACGGCAATTATTTGAAAATCGTGACCTTTATCCCGCCAATGATATTCGCAGCCTTTTCATGGCAGCGTTAAGTCAGCAGTTTGGTTACTCGCGCGCTGATTTGTCCAACTCAGTTTTCCCGCAAAGCGCTGGCCTGCCGATTATGAGATTATAGGATAACTCGCATAGGGTTAGCCAGCAGGGTCGCTCATCGCTTCCATAGCTTGATCAGCGCGGCGAATGGCGGCTTCCAACTTATCCTCTGCCGTTGCGAGGTTCTTTTTGGGATCCTTATAAAAGGCTGTCATTTTCATGATGTTCAAAAAACTTTTATTCAGAAAACGGCCCCAAAACTTCATCGGGCGGTCAAAATCAAAAAGTAATATAACCCGTTCTTCATCCGTGTCATTCCAAACCTCGTGCTCATAGGTGTCGTCAAAGACAAATATCTCGCCCGGCTTCCAGGCGGTGATGGTATCATCAACGCGAATTCGGCATTTTTCATAATCGTTTGGAATAATTAGCCCGATATGACTACGCAAAATGCCTTTGGTGACGCCTTTATGTGCAGGGATATGATAGCCAGGCGCGAGAATAGAGAACATAGCGGTTTGTAGATTTGGGACAGCCTGCAACAGTTCTGCTGTGCGCGGCGTCAATTTGGCATTGGTCTCCAGCATTTGCCCAAATCCGTATATAATGAATGTCTTCCAATTTGTCCCTTGCGCGAGACGGTATTGGTCTGGAGAAATGTCTTGGAAACCTGGGATGTCCTCACGAAATTTGAGCACCGTCTGGGCCTCGTCGCGTATGGTTTCCCACTCATTGGCGATTGCGTCCAGGAAAGGGAAGTAGCTATTATCAATTTTTGGCGTGTCAGGTACGGTTGATTGCTTGGACTGAAACTTCGCTATTTTACGCACAATCTTCTTGCCATTGCGTTTTACAAAGGCCCGCTTGGCCTTGTTCAAATGGGCTGGTTTTTCAGGCGTAGCCGCCAGTTTTGGGTCGGTTGTCATGAATTTTAGCCGTTTGTTGGAAATCGCGGACACGCTACACGCTACACGCTGCGACCAAAATATCAACATTTGAAGACTGCGAGGCGTTACAAATTAATAATTTAAGGTCTTATTTCTCGCGTCTAAGGGGAATTTGGCCTAAAGTTTGAAAGTGTGAGGTCATAATCTTAACCGCCTCGCAGGACCGCCCCATTATGTTACATATTTCACCCGCCGTTATAATGTTCATGTTTACCATCGCTTTTGCGAGTGCATTTTTGATTCCTATGACCAGCTATTCTCCCAAAAACGCTTTAGTTAGATTTTACTGGCGCGGGATTTGGATATTTCTTTCTACGATTTGTTCGTTTGCGGGAGCGGGTCAAACGCTGAACATGCTGGGCTTTTCAGCCCAAGCAACTGCAGAGGCCTTTCTGCAAATTTTGCTGCTGACTTTTGTGATATTCGTTATATTCGGCTGGTTTCGTTTAGCGGGAAAAGCAGCGCTCTTTACAATCCGTCGCGTTTTGGGTTTTGATAAGGCCGCCAAAACTGCATAATTCTAACGCTAAGAGGGCGGGCGGCTAAACCGCGCACTCGGCACTGAGGTTACTGTTGGAATGGGCGCATCAGGATCGGTTGCTAACGCTGGGTCTATGGGACGCGGAATTTTTACATCATCATAAAGCGAGCCAAACAAGCTATCGCCAGAGCCCATGGGGCGCGGGGAAAGTTCTTGTGGAATCGTCACGCGGCGCGGCGGTTGCGGCGAAGGCGCGCCTGCCATAGACGGCGACATGTAAGACCCAGTTGGACTTGCGGCTAATGGCGGAACGCCGGGAGGCGCTGAAAAACCACTGGGCGCAGCAGCGTAGCTCTGCGGCGCAGATTGGGCGTCAGCTGGCGGGAAGGTTTGAACGGGTGGGCGAGGCGGCGCGTTTTGCGCGCTTTGATTACGCGCCTGAAGTCTTTTTTGAAGGCGAGGGTCCGCAAGGGCGTAATTTTGCGCCGCTACGGGAGATTGGGGACGTGTTTGAGGTCTCACTTGGGGCGGAACGGTTTGCGCGCTTCGGTTTTGCGCGTTTTGCATCTGGGGACTTGGATTATCCTCTAAGCTATGACGAAATTGCGGTCTTTGCGCAGCACGGCGCGCGTTAGGGGTTCGGTGGTAGTAAGCGGACGCCGCGGCGCTTTGCCCACTGGTCTGACTGTTCAGTCTTTGCTGCTGCATAGAGCCCAATTGTTGACTTTGGCTTTGTGTTGCAGCTAGACTCGGCGGTGACGACCGATAGGTTTTTGAATTTACGCTCGCGCGCGCGTGAGTGCTTTGCATAGATGAAGACGCAGGCATTGAGGGCGGAGCAAAACTCTGCGTCACGCTTGGCGCGCCAACGCGCACTGTATTTGTTCTTCCTGCCACCACGCTTGCCGCGCGCGCGCGCGATACATTGTCTCCGCTTATGCTCATGGCGCTAGGAACGGGGGAGGAAATATTGTCATTGAACTCACACACCCCATTAGCATTTGCGCTTATACGAATATAATTCCAGCTACGGCATTGCGCGTCGCCAGAACATTGCATTTCGCAGACATTTGGCGAGCCCGCTGTAATGGAGTGATAGGCGTTTCCTGGACGGTATGTGCCTGCATCCGCCGCAAATGCGCTTGCGCAAAGCAGGGCTGAACTCGCGAAGAAGGCAGCGGTGAGGGTAACAAAAGATGTGCGGCGCATAGAACTTCCGAAGCTAAAACGAATCGTTCTTAATTGTCTCCGCCAAGCCTTAGCGTTTCGTTAACCCTGTTGTTATTTTCGTCAAATACTGAGGAAAATATCAGTCTTCTATCATCGCTTTGTTCTGCGCAGGAATAATGCGGTACGCAGGCGGGTATTCTGGCATGACCGTACCGACCAGCATGGTCCAATAGGTTGTATAGGTCGTCGTGGGTTCATAAACGAGGGCAATGCCGAAATCTTCGACGCCGTTGGCAAGAAGGTTTTTATTGTGGCCAGGGCTATCCTTCCACGCTTGGAAAACTATGTCCCAGCTCTTTTGTCCCGTTGCTACATTCTCTGCCACAGTCTGGAAGACGTAATCTTGGCGTGTTGCTCGCTCGGCATGGGTTGAACCGTCAGACCCGATATGAGCGGCCATCCCGTGAGCGGCGAGGTCTTGTGCGTGTAGTTGCGAGGCTTTGGTAAGTTTTGAGTTCAGTGATACGGGCGCTAGGTCGTACTCCGCGCGGTACGCGTTTAGCTCTCTGACAGCGCGATCAATGTCTAGCGGCGTAGGCGGCTTTATTTCAAATGGGGATTTAGGTGACAAGCCATCATTAAGACGGCACTGCATTGTGACACTGTGATTGCCATTGAGAATCGTTGTTTCCGTCAAAAGCGTAGAGCCGCGGCACACACCCGTTTCAGCTTCGCAAAGACTATTGCACTCCTCGGCCGATGTGACGTCAATGGTTTTATATGTGCCGTCATCGTCTGATATTGCAATGCTGCCTTTTTCTGTGGCTCGCGCGGGCAGGGTCAATAAGAGAGCGGCAAGAGATAGAGCAGCGAGTGATAGGGTCGGACGCATGGCGGTCTTTCGGTCGGAGTTATTTTACACAATGATAATACGCAGGATGAATGTCTATGCGTTACGGAATATTTAAGCCGCGCATTAAATCATCGTCAGCTCTACGCCATGTTGGCTACGGATTTTTACGGTTTTGTCTGTCTTTGAGCTATAACGCTCGACGACGAGAGATTAGCGCCTACCTGCGCTGCGGCCTCCACCGCCTGTAATGCCGCTGGCCAAATTGCGTTCTTGCACCAGTTTTTCCGAGAGACTTTCATAAAATTGAACGTAACGCATCGTGTCCTCATCCCCGTCATTTGGATTGGGCGCAGAAAGCGGGCTACACTTTTGGTCTTTGTGCGCGGCGAGCATGTAGCTTTTCCAAATATCGACGGGTAACAAGCCGCCCGTGACATTGACCATCTTTGAGTTATCGTCATTACCCATCCAGACTCCCGTCGTCATCTCTGATGAAAAGGCAATAAACCAGGCATCACGATAGTCTTGCGATGTTCCCGTTTTTCCGCCAGCTTGGCATTTCCCGAGCCGGGCGCCGTGGCCAGTTCCGCTGTCAATTACGTCGCGCAGCATTGCTGTCATTTGGCGCGCATAGGGAACAGCATAGACTCGTTGCGGGGCCATTTCTCGGCGCTTATAAAGGTTCTCGCCTGACGTGTTGTTGACACTTTCAATAAGGTATGGTGGTTTTCTGACGCCCTCATTTGCAAACACCATATATGCTTGTGTTAGGTCAAGAAGCGTGACTTCAGACGCGCCCAAAGCAATCGAATAGGTAGACCTTAAGTTCGTGCTAATGCCAAAGCGCTTACCGATGTCAACGACTTTGGCGGGGCCAACTTCTGCGCCAACTTGGGCCGCAATCGTATTGATTGAAAGCTTTAGCGCTTCACGAATGGTCATAGGGCCGCGAAAGCGTTTTGTGTAATTTTCTGGCGCCCAGCCTGCGATTTCCGTTGGTTGGTCAATGCGAACTGTTCCTGGCGTAAAGCCGTTCTCAAGCGCGGCGGCATAGACAAATGATTTGAAAGCTGAGCCCGGCTGGCGCTCAGCTTGCGCGGCGCGGTTGAATTTCGATTTGGAATAGTCACGCCCGCCAACCATGGCTCGTACGCCGCCCGTTGAATTATCAATTGATAGGAGCGCGCCTTCTGTGACTTTCTTCTTCGCCCCATTTTTCTCGATGACGCGGTTTAAATTCTCATGCGCGGCGAGTTGCATTTTTGGGTCAAGTGTTGTCCAGATGATGAGGTCTTTATCTTTGCTGCCGACTAACCCCTTGGCCTGATCTTGGATGAAGTCGAACAGATGTCCCAATACAGCTGGCTCCAGATTTTCTCCCTCAACAGAGGTTTTGATAATAGGCGGGTTGTTCTCTGCGGCGGCCATTTCCGCAGGCGTAATCATAGAGTTGACGAGCATACGCTGCAGTACAAGCTTGGCCCGCGTCCAGGCGGCATCGTAATTTTTTGCAGGGTTGAGACGCGACGGCGCTTGAGGCAGGGCCGCCAACATGGCCGCCTCGGCAAGATTTATATTGGCGGCTGATTTGCCAAAATAACGCTGCGCTGCCGCTTCGATACCAAAGGCGCGATTGCCAAGCTCGATACGATTTAAATAAAGCTCTAGGATCTCAGGTTTGGAGAGCATGGACTCCATCTCATAAGCTAGCCAAGCCTCTTGGAATTTTCGGCGATAAGTTTTCTCAGGCGTCAAAATCATGTTTTTGACGAGCTGCTGGGTTAGCGTTGAGCCGCCCTGAGTGGTTTTGCCTGATTTTGAGTTCTCGAAAAACGCACGCAGAATCGCTTTGCGGTCAATGCCCGCATGTTGATAGAAACGCTCATCCTCAATTGCAAGGAAAGCATCGGGGAGATGGCGCGGCATTTCGGTTAGCTTGAGCGGGCGTCCAAGGTGCGGCCCGCGGTGTCCTAGCACTTCGCCGTTCCTGTCGAGTAACGTGGTGTTTGGTTGAAGGTTAAGCTCCCACATCGTCGATTTATCGGGCAGGCTCGGCAAGCCGTCAAAGAGATAGGCTTTGGCTTGTAAGTACCCAAATACGCCAATCAAACTCAGCGCAATAATCACGCCGACGACCCATCTGTTGCGCGAGCGGGCGCGGTTATCATTTACCGCTTCTAAATCTGCACGAAAAGTTTGCATAATCTATGCTGGCCCAATCCCTGTTTCATGTCTAGAGACACTGCATGACAGATACAGCATCTAAACCTTTCTGGAAAACCAAAAATATGGCGGAAATGAGCCCGTCTGAGTGGGAAAGCTTATGCGATAGCTGCGGGAAATGCTGCTGCATACGCCTTGAAGACGAGGATAATGGCGCAATTTACATCACAGACGTGGCCTGCAAGCTCTTTGACCCCAATACGTGCCGCTGCACGGACTATGAAAACCGTAGTAAAAAAGTGCCTGATTGCGTCACGCTAACGCCGGAAAATGTGGATAAGCTTCACTGGATGCCCAAAACTTGCGCTTACCGCCTCGTCGCCGAGGGCAAAGACCTGCCAGATCATCATCACCTGATCAGTGGCAGCTACGATACAATTCACCAAGTCTGCTATAGCGTCCAAGACTCCGTGGTCAGCGAGGAATTGGTGGATGAAGAAGATCTAGGTCACAGGCTCGTCGTCTGGCCAGGAGAACCTGATATTGAGGTGGAGTAGGGTGTCTTTGATGAAACTTAAATGTTGCAATTCTCTTCCAATGCCAAGAACTAGTCCACACCCTGATGAAGCGGGACACTTTAGGTTAATCACAAAACTATGCCCGCCATTTTTTAATCCGCTCTTGCGGCATTGGGCCTGAGGTTTTAGACGGGAGGCTAGTCAAAGAGAGCCCTATTATGGCCGCACCAGCGTCTGGCGGATTTTCGCCAATTATCACCGATAAATCTCAAATGATTGAGCGCCTTGAAGGTGGCTCAAAACCCAAAGCCGACTGGCGCATTGGGACCGAGCATGAAAAAATTGGCTTTTGCCTGAAAAAACTTACGCCGCTGCCCTATGAAGGGGATTGCGGCATT
>CAKZTE010000121.1 GCA_937923115.1 uncultured Caulobacterales bacterium
CTATGTCCGACCAAGCCTGATTGCACGTTTGGCGTAACGCGACGAGGCGGTTATAAATGCCAATAATAATAAAGGCCAGAACGACAACAATGCCGAGAATAACGAGTAAGACTTCCATGGGTTTCTCCCTTTAATAACCTCGCTAGAATAGCGGGAAAATAGGCCCCGTAACAAGGCCTATTATTTTGTAAATTATTTCAAGCGGTGATCTGGTGTGAACCGCCCGCCGCGAGAGAATCCGCGCGGCGCCATTCGGCCGGCTCCAGCGCGTTTACCCTCAAGAATTTTCCAATCGGCTACAGAATTTGTTCGGTTTGAGCTATCAATAAATGTAAGTCCAGTCTCGGCATCAAAGGTCGTGATATCTGCCAGCCCGCCGTCTTTGAACTTTTGAATTCTGACGCCTTTCCCGCGGCTCATGACAGGAAGGTCATCAAGATCAAAAACTAGAATTTTGCGGTTTTCGCCAATTGACGCCACCTTATCACCTGTGATTTCAACGCAGCGTGCGGCTTCTGTGCCGCCTTTGACATTAAGGGTCTGCTTTCCGCCTTTTGTTGATGCGATGATGTCTTTCTCCGATACTCTGAACCCATATCCATCAGTGCTCGCGATTAAGAGCTCGCGCGCTTCATTATGCAAGAACATGCCGATGGGCTCATGGTCGTTCTCAAGATCTATCATCAAGCGGATGGGTTCGCCATTTCCTCGCCCGCCTGGCAACTTGTCCGCGCCGAGCGTGTAGAATTTACCATTTGTGGCGAAGAGAATGATTTTATCGGTTGTTTCGCAATGCACGACAAAAGCAGCGTTGTCCCCGTCTTTGAATTTAACCGATGACATATCGTCGACCTTGCCTTTCATGGCACGAATCCAGCCCTTCTCTGAAAGGATGACTGTCACGGGCTCTTTTACGATGAAGGCTGTCGCGAAATCAATGTCGAGATCGGGCGCGTCCGCAAAGGTTGAGCGGCGTTTGCCTATATCCGTTTTAGGGCCGTAAGCGTCTCGGATTTCTTTTACCTGTTCGGCTATAACGGTCCACTGTTTTTTGTCAGAGCCCAGCAAGGCTTCGATTTCAGCCTTTTCTGCGGCCAAAGCATCATTTTCAGTTTTAAGCTCCAGCTCTTGAAGCTTATTGAGAGCTCGCAACCGCATATTCAAGATTGCGTCTGCCTGACGCTCGGTCAGATCAAAGGCCTTTATTAGCTCTTTCTTGGGCTCATCCTCAAACCGTACAATACGAATAACTTCATCAATATTGAGGAAAGCAATCATGTAACCGTCGAGAAGTTCAATCCGGTCAATAATTTTACCCAGGCGCTGGTTAGAGCGGCGCTGCAGCACAACACGGCGGTGATCAAGGAAGGCTTGAATAACCTCTCGCAAGTTCATGACGCGCGGCGTACGCGTCGCGTCTAGCACATTCATATTTAATGAGGTGCGGCTTTCAAGTTCCGAAACCTTGAACAAACTCTCCATCAAAGCCGCGGGGTCTATGTTCTTGCTCTTGGGCTCTAGGACAACACGAATATCTTCAGCCGACTCGTCTCGTACATCCTCTAGCCACGGGACCTTCTTGCTCTCGATAATATCAGCCAGTTTCTCTATCAGACGTGATTTTTGGACCTGATACGGAATTTCTGTGACAACGATTTGCCAAAGGCCGCGTGGCAGATCCTCCTTGTGCCAGCGCGCGCGAACCTTGAAACCCCCTCGCCCCGTTTGATAGGCTTCTAATATGCTCTCTCGCGGCTCTGTGATGATGCCGCCCGTTGGGAAATCTGGTCCCTGCACATAGTTCATGAGCGTTTCGATGCGGGCATTTGGAGTCTTAATAAGGTGAAGGGCCGCGTCGCATATTTCTGCGGCGTTGTGGGGCGGAATGGATGTAGCCATACCCACCGCAATCCCTTGGGAGCCATTTGCCAAAAGATTGGGAAAACCTGCTGGCAGAACGACGGGTTCCTCATCTTCTTCATTGTAGGTCGCGGTAAAATCAACGGCGTCCTCATCGATACCTTCCAGCAGCGCAACGCCTGCAGCCGTCATCTTGGCTTCGGTGTAACGCATAGCCGCGGCACTATCGCCGTCAATATTTCCAAAGTTACCTTGCCCATCCACAAGCGGATAACGCGCACTGAAGCTCTGAGAGAGTTTAACAAGCGCATCATAAATAGAGGCATCCCCGTGAGGGTGATATTGACCCATAACGTCACCCACAATTCGTGCGCATTTTTTATGGGCGTTCTCTGGATTAAGTTTCAGTTGCCGCATGGCGTAAAGAATACGGCGGTGCACGGGTTTCAATCCATCGCGCACATCAGGCAAAGCCCGCTGGGTAATCGTCGAGAGCGCATAAGCCAGATATCGGGACGACAGTGCCTCATCAATGTGTTCTTCAATGATGGAGTCGTCGTCGGGGACGCCGTTTTTAGTCGTTGTATCAGTCATATTCTACCAATGGAGTGATTCGTGACTTTTACTCTAGCGCGCCACCCCCAAAGACGCATGACCTTGCGCGATTAATTGGGCAATCATCTGTGCACGAGCTTCTGGGAGCGTGCGGTTTAAGCCCCATTGCAGGCGTGTCTCGAGAAAGTAACCCGTTAAAGCAAGGCCGTTGGCAATGTCTGCGGGTGTGGCATAGGGTTGCCCCATCAAAAATTGCGGCAAAGCAAAAAGCTTGTCCAAATAGGGCTCAGCGGCACTAGCGCTGACGGCGCGACCTGATCGCGGCGAGACGTGGGTGAGTTGGTCATTTGAACCTGTTGCAGCACAGGCCGATAAGTCCAGACCATATCCGAGGGCTTGTAAAAGTCCTGCTTCCCATTGCACATAAAGCACAGGCCAAATATCGGGATCATCAAGATTGTTGAGCAGGATTTCAAAGCCGTCATAGACCTGGGTGTGAACTTCACGTTCGGGAAGCGTTTCCCTAGCCATTGCTGTCATTGCATTGAGTGCCGATAGCATGACCCGATCTTCCATTATTTCCGCCGCGCGCGCGCTTAACGCTTCGATATTAAACGTTCCTAGATACTCTGAGAGGCGCGCGTGCCATTGAACTTGTATTTTGTTTCCGGGCTGTAAAACAGGTCGTAATCGTTTGCCAGACCCGCCACGGACAAGTCCCGCATGACGGCCATGATCTCTGGTCAAAACTTCTACGATTGCAGATGTCTCGCCGTGCTTCTTAACCGATAAGACGTATCCCTCTCCCGCCCATTCCATTAGCGCGACGCAGGCTTATACATCAAACTCAAGGCCGCTATCTGCATAACGGGCGCGGTCGTCAACCCAGCCTTCCCGGACTTTAACGAACAAAAATAGATGTACCTTTGAGCCAAGCCAGTCTTGTATATCTTGCCGCGCAGCGGCGCCTATGTCGCGAATAGTGCGTCCGCCCTTTCCGAGCACGATTGGTTTTTGCGAAGTCCGTTTAACATATATGATTTGGTCAATGCGAATGTCGCCATTCTTTTGTCGTGTCCACTTTTCTGTTTCTACAGTGGAGGCATATGGAAGCTCATCATGGAGGCGCAAGAATAGTTTCTCTCTCGTTATCTCTGCAGCCATCAGCCGAGACGGAATATCCGCAGCCTGATCTGGCGGAAATAAAAATGGGCTCTTGGGCATCGTCTGCGCCAAAACAAGTTTCATTGCGCCTATTCCGTCATAATTTAGAGCCGAAATGAGGAAGATTTCGCGGTAAATGTCATGATTTTTGAAGGCTGCGATAACATCAAGCAAGCGGTCATGCGCAATCTCATCAATCTTGTTGAGTGCTAAAAACGCCGTTTTCTCCTCACGTTTTTTAAGGCCGGCTGTTACGCGTTCCGTATCCTTAAAAGCGCGCTTGTCTTGTGCCGTCGGCTCTTGATCAATAACGCGTAAAAAACCAGGTGCGTCTACAACATGAATTGTCGCATCAGAGTCGGATACCCCGCTCCAAGCGGCGTGAACCATCGAGCGCCCTAAGCGATCATCCTCGCCTGCTTTGAAAATTCCAGGCGTATCGACAAGAATGACCTGCGCGTCATTATCGTCTGGATCTTTGAGCATGGCGATTCCGCGCACTTGAAACCTAGTTGTTTGAACCTTATGCGTAACGATAGAGACTTTCTCTCCAACAAGCGCATTTACCAAGGTCGATTTACCTGCATTCGGCGCGCCAATAATGGCCGCAAAACCTGCACGGGTCAGGATGTTTTTTTTGGGATTTGAATTCATCTATCTGGCCATGCTTCTAAAAGGTGAAGCGCGGCATAGCGCTCTGCCATTTTTTTTGATTTGCCTGTGCCGCGCGCTGAACCAATTTTGTCAACGCTCACTTCGATAATGAAAAGAGGTCTGTGATCAGGGCCGCTTTGCTCCACAACGCTGTAGACTGGCGTTCCGCCGCCGACACTACAGGCGCGCTCCTGCAGTTCCGTTTTGGGATCTTTCGCAGATTTGGCGAGAACACGTTCTATCTCCTTGGACCAATGCGCTTCGTAAAAGGCTAAGGCAGGCACCATGCCGCCATCAAGATAAATTGCGCCTAAAAGAGACTCACAAGCATCACCTAATATTGAGTTTTTATCGCGGCCGCCTTGCTTATCTTCAGATGCTGAAATTAACAGCGCGTCGCCTAACCCAAATTCGCGCGCGACTCTTGCGCATGTTTCTTTCCGCACAAGCGCATTAAGCCTGCGGGCCATACCGCCCTCGGCTTCTTCTTGCGCGTGATAAAGCATATCAGCCGTTAGCAGCCCCAGAACACGGTCACCTAAGAATTCTAACCGCTCATAATTGATAACCTTTCTCTGTCCGTCACCATAAGATGAATGTGTCAAAGCCGTTATGAGCAATTTTGGATCAGTGAATTGATAATCCATACGCTCCTGTAGCGCCGCGAGCTTTCTGTCATAAGCTTTCGTTGGCACTACTGAATGCCTTTAAAAAAACGGTCGCCGCGTACATTAAGCCATGTCCAGGGCTTTACCAGTTCAAAATCGTCTTTCACAGATAGCAGCACAAATTCCGCTTTGCCCATCAGTGCCTCTGAAGGAACATAGCCAGCTCCGCCCTGCGCCACGGAATATCGGCTATCTAAGGAATTGTCTCGATTGTCACCCATGAAGAAGTAATGACCGGCAGGTACAGTAAAGACTGATGTATTATCGGAAGGACTGTTTTTCATAGCATCATAGATTGAAACTGCCTCATTGCCAGGCAGAGTTTCTCTCTGCACATCTGTGTCTTGCAAATTACCATATTTATCCAGACGTTTTTCAGAACCAAAGCTTTCGACTTTAACGCGTTCGCCGTTCAGATGTAGCACTCCGCTAATCATTTGAACCTGATCTCCCGGCAAGCCCACAATGCGTTTAATCAGGTTTTTATCCATGCCATCAGGTCGAAAAACAATTACGTCACCGCGCGCAGGTTTGCGTTCAAATAATCTTCCGCGTTTGACAGGAAAGGGTAAAGGCTCCGCTGAATGACGGCCATAACCGAGCGAATATTTGGACGTAATGATGTAATCGCCCTTCGTGAGTTCAGGCTGCATTGAATTTGAAGGAATCCGAAAGGGTTCAAATAAAAACGTGCGTAGAACAAGCGCAATACCAACGGCCAAAAGCGTCGTTGAAACGAACTCTCCAATTACGCTTTTGTTTCCCTTAGGTTTAGCCATCACGTTATTTTCTTCCCTTGCTGGTGTTGTGAATCATTCGGTATCGCTTCACATATAGCAAAGGCTTGGGCATAAGGATAATCATCAGTGAGGCTGATATGGACAAAGCCGCTCATGTTTGCGGGCGTAAGGCCCATTAGGCGCGCTTGTGCTGACCCGTGCAGATGAATGACAGGGCGTCCAGATGGATCATTCATGACTTCAACATCGCGCCACCCAAGATGTCCTGTCCTGGCGGCTGATATCGCTTTTGCGACAGCTTCTTTGGCGGCAAAGCGTTTCGCATAAGCTGATGCGCGCGCCGATTTTGGTTCACAATAAGCTTGTTCTGTTTGCGTAAAAACACGGTCAATGAAACGCGCGCCAAATTTCTCAATTGTTTTCTCAATTCTGCGAATATCGCAAAGGTCTGTCCCTATACCGATTATCAAACCCGCGCCTCATCCATCAGTCGCCGCATTTCTTTAATGGCAGGGTCCAAACCTAAGAACACAGCCTCCCCGATAATAAAATGACCAATATTTAGCTCGCGCGCTTGGGGGATGGCTGCTACTGCCGCAACATTTTCAAACGTCAGCCCATGCCCATAATGAACCTCAAGCCCATGGCTTACAGCCAGTGATCCGCCGTCCCTTAAGGCGACAAGGATATCTTCGGCTTTGTCTGTTTTTCCGTCCTCGAGGGCATGCGCGTAGGCGCCTGTATGAAACTCTACAATCTCAGCAGCGGTGCTCGCGGCGGCTTCTATTTGCTTTCGCGCCGCTTCGATAAAAAGTGAAACGCGCGAGCCGTTCTCCTTTAACTTGGCCGCTATAGGCGTGATGCGGTTATGCTGCCCAGCAACATCCAGTCCACCTTCCGTTGTGCGTTCCTCTCTGCGCTCGGGCACAATACAAACGGCATGCGGCTTGAGCCTAAGTGCAATTTCTAGCATCTCATCTGTCGCCGCTATTTCCATGTTCAGCGGAATATTTTCGCTGCCACATAGCATCTGAAGCCGAGTGATATCCTCGTCTGTGATATGTCGGCGGTCCTCTCTGAGGTGGGCAGTAATGCCATCGGCGCCAGCTTGGATAGCCGCCCATGCCCCCGCGACTGGGTCAGGGTGAGTTCCGCCGCGCGCATTCCGTAACGTTGCGATATGGTCAATATTCACGCCAAGGCGTAACGGGGGCTGACTCATTTAGAGAGTCCTCGACTACCGGGTTTAATCGCTGGAATGTCTTTTAATTCAGGCGGAAGGCCATCTGCCTCATACGCTGGGAACGCTTTCGCAGCCAGTGAGATTAGCGGGACGCCAATATCGGCCGTGCCATTTGAACGATCAAATATACATGCGCCGCCAATAACTTTCGCGCCCGTTTCCTCGATACTCTTTATACATTCTCGCGAAGACAATCCTGTCGTCACGATATCTTCCACCATGAGAACTTTTTGCCCTACGTTTAATGTGAAACCGCGTCGAAGTACGAACTCACCGTTTTCGCGTTCTGTAAAAACAGACTCTAGTCCCATATGGCGCGCTGTCTCATAGCCAGGGATTATACCGCCCATTGCTGGGGCAACGATAATATCAGGCATCTCATTCAAATTGGTTTTCACTTTTTCAGCCAAAGCCTTGCAAAGTCTTTCAGTCAGCGCTGGATTTTTGAAGATAAACGCTTTTTGCAAAAAAACAGGACTACGCAGACCTGACGACAGAATAAAATGCCCCTCCAGCAGAGCGCCCGCTTCGCGGAAAATATCTAAGACATCATCAGTATTCATTGCTGGACCCAATCAGTTACTCATCTGCGCGTTGTCCGCACGTAATCTCTTGGCGGATACCACATAGGCGCTGGTACGCAAGGCCGCAATGACTTGCGAAAGGTGCCGATTATCAGAAATCTCAATATCTAAAATCATATCAAAGAAAGAAGGACTACGTTTGACCGTTTCAATATTGGTAAGGTTTCCGCCTGCCTCGCCTATCATTTTTGTCAAATCCGCGAGCGCGCCTGGGACATGCTCTACGGTCGCGGTGACGCGGCCGATAGAGACGGATTGCTGCGCGGCACGGCGCCAGCCTAAATCAATCCACTGGTTTTCATCGACATCGGTTGTTCCCAATGTTTCACAATCAATGGTGTGAATTAATATCCCGCGTCCCGCCTGCTGTATGCCAATAATCCTATCGCCCGTAATAGGAGAGCAACATTCAGAGAGATGTAGGGCTTGCCCCAGATTATCCCCCTCACCTTTGACGTATAACTTAATAGTGTTGTCATCTATTAAGTCGCGTGTGGCGTAATGATCAATTTCTTTCGTGCTCTCACGGCCTGGAAAAACAGCGCTCATAAACTTTTGAATCGATAGCTCTCCGCGGCCTAACGCCTCAAATAAGTCGTCAGGGTTATCAAGTTTTAATCGCCGCAAGCTATCCCCCAAAGCCGCAATGCTAAAGTCTCTGTCCTCACGCGCAAAAGCGTGCTCTGCGAGCATCGCGCCGATGCGGCGAAATTCTGCTTGTTCACCATCGCGGGTTAATCGGCGTAGAGACGCTCGCGCTTTGCCCGTAGCTACCATGTTTTCCCAGCCGGCTTGCGGTTCAGGCGTACCGCCGCGGATAATGCGAACAACGTCACCATTTGCGAGTTGTGTTCGAAGGGGCTTATCGCGGCCATTGATATTGGCGCCAATGCAGGTGTCGCCGACCTTGGTGTGAACAGCGTAGGCAAAATCGATAGGCGTTGCACCTCGCGGCAGAGAAATCAGGTCACCTTTTGGTGTAAAAGTAAACACCTGATCTGCAAACATTTCCAGCTTGGCGTGTTCCAAAAACTCATCAGCATCACCGCTTTGCTCCATCATCTCCACAAATGGACGAATACGCCTAAGAGGGTCGCCGCCGCTATCTTGAGCTTTTTCATGGTCAAAGGCGTAGCTTTCATTTTTGTAAGACCAGTGGGCCGCCACGCCGCGCTCCGCGACATCTTCCATACGCTCTGTACGGATTTGAATTTCAAGACGCTTGTTCTCAGGCCCCAAAATGGTTGTGTGAAGAGACTGATATCCATTGGGTTTTGGTACTGAAATAAAATCGCGAAAACGCGCTGGAACACAGCGATAGGCCTGATGCAAAATACCAAGCATTTCATAACAAGATGCCGTTGTCGGCATAATCATCCTAAAGGCATATATATCCGCAACATCTTCAAAACTAATGCCTTGGCGTTGAAGCTTACGCCATATGGCATAGGCCCGTTTTTCTCGGCCATAGACTTGTGCTTTGACGCCGCATTCATCAATCAAGTCTCGCAGCGCTACTGACATTTGAGAAATTGCCGCTTTTTGGTCCTCCCGCCACCCCTCAAGACGCTTATTAATGCTCTCAAAGGCAGACGGATTTAAATGCTCAAAAGACAAATCCTCAAGCTCCGAGCAGATGCGGTCAATTCCAATGCGGCGTGCAAGCGGGGCGTATATGTCCAGCGTTTCGCGCGCTATACGCTCACGAGAGGCTTTCTTAGGGTGATAACCAAGTGTGCGCATATTGTGCAGCCGGTCACAGAGTTTTACCAAAAGAACTCTGACGTCTTTGCTCATCGCAAGTACGAATTTTTGAAAATTCTCGGCCTGTTGCTTTTCGCGGGACGCATTGGGAACTGAGAGTTCAAGGGCGCCGAGTTTGGTGACGCCCTGAACAAGGTCAGCAATTTCAACTCCAAAAATCTCTGCCATCTCATCATAGGTCGTATCGGTATCTTCGAGCACGTCATGTAACAGCGCTGTGCATATACTCGCTGTATCAAGCTTCAAGGTCGCAAGGATACCCGCGACTTCTATGGGATGGGCGTAATAAGGGTCACCACTGTGACGCATCTGGTCGCCATGTGCTTTGGTCGCGAAAACATAGGCCTTATTTAACAAGGCCTCATTCACCGACGGGTCGTAGTCCCGCACGAGGTCTACAAGTTCATATTGGCGCAGATAGCTCTGCCCCTTTCCGGGGCGAGCGTTCGCCATAATGTCAATTGGCTTATTCACGCTCTACGTATAGTCGGAGGTACGGAGCGGAGCAAACAAAAGCTCAATTCGTTCAACTCACAACAGTCGTTTTATTAGGCTCGCGCGGCTTTAAGGTGACGATTTCTTCTGCCAGCGTGGGATGGACAGCGCAAGTTTCGTCAAATTGTGCCTTGGTCAAACCCGCCTTCACGCAAATTCCTAGCGCCTGAATGATCTCAGGACTGTCATCCCCAACAATGTGAATGCCAATAACCGTTTCGTTCTTTCCTTGGGTGATAAGCTTCATGAAACATTTCTGCGGCTTGTCCGCGAGAACGTTTTTCATAGGCCGAAAGGAGGTTGTGTAGACCGTGACGCCGTCTTTAAAGGCTTTTCTCGCTTCGGGTTCAGTGTATCCGACGACACCAATGGGTGGGCGGGTGAAAACCGCACTTGCAATTTGGTTGTGATCATAAGCCGTCTTATTGCTTTTAAATAGTGTTTCAACGAAAGCAGCGGCCTCGCGGATAGCAACAGGCGTAAGATTGACGCGGTTTGTAACATCACCAACTGCATAAATGTTACTCGCTGTTGTTTTGGAGTATTTATCAACCTTTACCGCACCACTGTCATCAACCTCAACGCCCGCGTTTTCAAGCCCAAGGCCTTTTGTATGGGCTTTGCGGCCAGTGGCCATGAAGACTAAGTCTGTTCCAATTTTTGAGCCATCGTCAAAACTGACGATGTATCCGCCAGTGGTTTTCTTGATTTCTTTCGGGCTGATATTGTAACGCATATCAATTCCATTGTTTTCCTGAACAATGCCTGCTTCGACCCTAATTTCAGGATCAAACCCGTTGAGTAGTCTCGATCCGCGGTAGGCCTGGACGGTCTTGACGCCCATGCCCGCGAAAATTCCAGCGAACTCACTCGCAATATATCCGCCCCCAATTATCAGAACGCGTTCTGGCAAGGCTTTAAGCAGAAAGGCGTCGTCAGACATGATTGCGTATTCATGACCCTTGATTTCTGGCATCCAAGGACGTCCGCCAACGGCAATAAGGATGTTCTTTGCCGTTACAGTTTTTCCAGAGCTTTTCAGTTTAACTGTGTGTTTATCAACGAGTTCTGCACGCTGCTTAAACAAGGTAGCGCCGTTTTTTTCTAAAATTGTCGCGTAGATACCAGACAATCGATCAACTTCATTTTGTATGGAGTCGCGTAGTGACGCCCAGTCAAAAGAAACATCGCCAACTGACCAGCCATACTTTTGCGCGCCTTTAATGGCCTCGCCATATTCAGCTCCGTAAACAAGATATTTCTTTGGTACGCAGCCGCGCACAACACATGTGCCGCCCGGTTTGCTTTCTTCGGCCACAGCAACGCGTTTTCCGAGCTGTGCCGCTAAACGTCCCGCTCTTACACCGCCAGAACCAGCGCCAATAACGAAAAGGTCAAAATCGTATTTACTCACGAGACAGCTCCATAACTTTTGCGTGGTCATCTTCGCCAATAACAATTACAGAAGCGACATCAATGAACAAGCCGTGCTCCATGACGCCCGGAATAGCCGCTAACGCTTTGGCGGTATCGGTGGGATTGGGGATATTGCGACATTTACTGTCGAGTATGTAGTGTCCCCCGTCTGTGATTAAAGGTCCAGACCCATCTTTCTTTTGACGCAGGACAGTTTGTCCCGCCTCACAGCCAGACTTTAGAAGGGCGTGATATATTTTTTCTGCTGTCAACGGCATCGCGAAAGGGTCGACCTCAATTGGCAAAGGAAACGCGCCAAGTATGTCGACCATTTTCCCTGTGTCGACAATAACAACCATTCGGTCTGACGCATCTGCAATAATTTTTTCTCTCAGCAGGCACGCTCCGCCGCCCTTTATCAGGTTAAAGCTTGGATCAACTTCATCAGCACCGTCGATCGTGAGATGGATTTTTTCAACTTTGTCAGCGTCAATTAGCGGGACGCCAAACTCCCGTGCGCATTCTGCTGTTCGGGCAGAGGTCGGCACGCCCTGAACCTTAAATCCACCTGCAACGCGCAATCCGAGATGTTCGATGAAAATTTCAGCTGTGGAACCAGAACCCAGCCCGAGGGTCATTCCATTTTCAACAAAATCTAATGCGGCCAAAGCCGCATTTTCTTTGGCTTGCGTCATGTCGACTTCCCTTTGCCGTTTCGGCTCTTTTCTTTACGCGTTTTTTGCGTTTTATGATAACGCTCAGCCCAGCCTTCTTTGTTAACTTGCTCAGCCCTTGCCAGCGCTAGCGCGCCTTCTGGCACGTCGTTAGTGACAACCCCGCCAGAACCCAAGAAAGCCCCCTTGCCGATTGTGACTGGCGCGACAAGCGATGAGTTTGTCCCGACAAAGGCCCCATCTTTAATTGTAGTGACATGTTTGAAATAGCCATCGTAATTGCAGGTGATCGTGCCCGCGCCAACATTCACGCCCTCGCCCAAAACCGCGTCACCAATGTAAGACAGGTGGTTTATCTTACTGCCCTTACCAATTTTAGCTTTTTTAATCTCAACAAAATTACCGACTTTAGTGTTCTGAGCAAGCTCAGTACCGGGACGCAGGCGAGCGAAAGGCCCGATTTGCGCGCCCTCTCCGATTGACGTGCCTTCGATATGGCAAAATGGATGAATGTGGGCATGCGCCGCGACGCTTACGCCAGGCCCAAACACAACATTCGCACCAACTGTTGCGTCATTTTCAATTTCTGTATCAAAGGAAAAGTAAATTGTTTTGGGATCTTGAAGCGTGACGCCGCTTTCCATCATTCTGTAGCGCATACGGGTTTGAAAAGCTTCCTCAGCCATAGCCAAGTCTGGACGCGAATTAACGCCTAACATTTCAGTTTCGTCGCCCATTACGGCAACAGCGCGGCACCCATCACCGCGCAAAATCTCTACGATATCGGTCAGATAATACTCGCCTTTGGCATTGTTGTCGGTCACGCGTTCCAGCGCAGAAAACATATGCTGAGCGGAGGCAGCCATAACGCCGCTGTTACAGAAGCTTACGGCCAATTGCTCGGGCGTCGCTTCCTTCGCCTCTACGATTGCAAGCAGGTTATCACCTTCAGTGATGAGGCGGCCATACGCTGCGGGGTCTTCGGCCTCAAAACCCAAGACTGCCACATCAGCGTCGCCTGCCAAGGCCCCGAATACATTCGCCAGCGTATCGGGCTCAATGAGCGGCGTATCGGCATAAAGCACAGCCAAGTCACCTTCGAAATTGCCGACAGCATCTCTTGCGCACAATACAGCATGACCCGTACCGCGCTGCGGCTCTTGAATAGCGATATCAAGACCAAGGCTTTCGGCTTCGGCGCGAACATCAGCATTACCATCACCGACAACACAAATAATGCGGGTAACGCCTGCTGTTCGGGCTAAGGATGTAACCCAGGCCAGCATTGAGCGCCCGCCTACAGGGTGAAGCACTTTTGAGTATTTGGATTTCATCCGGGTAGATTTGCCGGCTGCAAGGATAACCGCTGCTCTTTGTGTGCTCATAATCGGTACTCCTATTGCCCAAAACACTTTCGACGACGCTCTCGCTATCATGCGCCTGACTGACGAGTCGCGTTGACCTTTTCCTATGATCTCTGTAACCCAAGGCGCGAGTAAGTGCACCCCTAAACCTCTGAGGATTATTGTTAGATGGCAGATTTATCAGAGCTTTCCTTGTGCCTCGATTTAGACGGAACAATCGTAGATACCGCGCCCGACCTTATTAGAGTGCTTAACACCGTTATTGCGGAGGAGGGCCTACCAGAAACGTCTTACAGTGCTGCCCGTGCCGCAATCGGTTTTGGGTCACGGCGTCTAATAGAAGATGCATTTTCGCGCGCTGCTTACGCTGTTACGCCCGCCCGCGTTTCTGAGTTGCAGAAAGTGTTCTTGGAATTATACGCTGAAGATAGCGCGCGCCTTAGCAGACCGTTTGAAGGCGTGATGAAAACTCTCATAAGTTTAAAAAGGAGGGGCGCTGACCTATCAGTCTGCACGAATAAACCAGGGTATCTGGCAAGGCCGCTTTTACAAAAACTCGGTATGACGTCGTTATTTTCCCGTATTGTGGGCGGGGATGATCTACCGCGCAACAAACCCCACGCCGATCATATTTTTGCGTCAGCTGGCCACAGAATGGCAAGCCGAATTGTTATGGTGGGGGATGGAGCTCCTGATGTGCTTGCAGCAAAAGCCGCTGGCGTGCCCTGTGCCCTCATGGCTTATGGTTATTCAACCGTTGCATTTGAGCATCTCGGGGCTGACGTTATTTTGCGGCGGTTCCGCGATCTTCCATCAGCCCTGCAGGACTTAAAAACTTAGTCAGAGGTTATGCAAAGTTCTCTGTTGAGTTTGTGGGAACACCGTTGATCATGTTCGAACGCACGTCGGTACGCGCTGAGCGCATTGAGGCCAAAAACCCGCCCTGAACCAAGTTAATGCGCACATCATGTCCGCGTGTTGCCCAATAGGCTTCGATAGTTTCTTTAAGACGCTCCGCGCCTTCACGTGTGCAATAATCACCTTGTTTCATGATGAACCTCATATTCTGTGTCTCACCCGTCCCTGAGTTTGACGATGGATTTCTCCGCCCTGACACTGATTTAAGAAATCTGGTCAATATTTCAAGTTACAGAATAGTAGGGATAGCTCACAAATAAGTGTGGTATTTCAACGACCTATATTCATTACTCGTTCAGAAAAGGGGATGAAATTTTCAATTTTTTGCCGTTTTATTCAGCGGGTGTTCATCGGTATTACAACGGCGCAATCATCATTGACCTTAGATGAATGAGCTTGCGCTTAATTTCACCAAATCACGTTCAAGACAAGAGGTCAAATATCTAACTCAGTTGAATTTATCATTGAACTCCCACCTTTCTTTCAATCCAGCCCAAGATTTCATCCTTTCCCCTTCATAGGCCGGCTGCTTACGTGATAAATGCAAAGCGGCTGGGCCTAAGCAGTGTAAATCTAACTGTTATTACCCTTTAAATGCCTTGAGATTACCATGTACCAAGCCAATAACGCCGACGATATAGCGGCTTCTTTTAAATGCTTCTAGAGGTACGTGAGGTCGATTGCAGTCGATCTACTTGTACGCTGTACTATTTAAGCCCCTTAAAGGTTTACGAATTCCTGGTCTTGGTATGTATTAATCAATTCCTCACCGTGGTGAAGGTGAACACCGAACACGCTATATGACAGCAAATCTCTTGCGGGCCATGTCAGAAGTACCAAAGAGGTTCCGACAAATTTCATAATCCTCTGGTGTGTCCAGTTCGGCCCACGTTTCGCCTTGAATATTCGTGGTGTTTATTCTCACACCAGACTTAGCAAGGTGGTCAATCGCGGACAAGTACCAGCTCTTGGTGCCATCTTCGTTACGCATGCGGCGTTTAAGTTCATTCTTAAAAATACCACGCCCTTCACCCATGAAGCGTAGCATACCGATGCTCTCGCCTTGAGTTTGCTGTGGGGTAAGTGTTTTGCCGATAGATAAGAGTTGAGCGCCATCAAGTGTCACCTTCATGTCGTCACCGTCATATTGATCTTTTTTATCAATTGTTACGGTAATGTCAGCAGCAGGAGCTGCAAGAACTTTCTCAAGCAGTGTCGGGCTAAAAAGCGTATCGCCGTTGATAATCAAGAAATCCTTGTCCATAGTCTTTCGCACCATCCAACAAGAGGCAAGGTTATCAGCCACTTGGAAGAATGGATTAAACTTCGTCTTCACCTTCGGTCCGTGGGCACGTTTATCAAGCTCAGCCTCAACGAGGTGTTCATTAAAGCCTGTGACAATAGTTGCTTTCTTTATGCCTGCCTTAGCGAGGGTATCAAGCTGCATGCCAAGAACTGTGGTCATGCCGATCGGCAGAAGGCACTTAGGTAAATCCGTTGTTAATGGCAGAAGTCTTGAACCGCGGCCTGCGGAGAGAATTATTGCTTGCATGAACTCATCCCAATTTAGACACGCAACCAGCCCGCGTCTTACATCCAGTTTACGACCTCAAGCCCATGTTGGTTCGCGAGCGCCTTAAGGCACCTGCTAGGATCGACGGCTATGCCTACATCGGCCCACAGAAGGATATCAAGGTCTGAATGGCTATCTGAATACATTGTGATAATCGTGTGATTATGTTGCAATGCTGGATTTTGTTGCAAATAGTCCTTCATACGCGTGAGTTTCTCGCCCCCGTAACAATTCTCCGTTGCAAATTCTGGCGCAAGATGCCCGTCGACAAAAGCCATATCCGTCGCGATATAATGTTTGATATTCAGTAATTCGCAAATGGGCCTGACAACCGCGTCAACTGCGGCGCTTGCGATGATGAGTGTATCGCCTGCTGCGCGGTGTGCCTCTAGCGCTCTAATTGCGCCTGGCCGAAGGCCGCTTGCGACCTCGCGCTCTGCGAAAGCCTTTGCGTAGCGTTTAATCTTGTCCTCAGGCCAGCCCACCATTGATAACCGCATCATAGCTTTTTTAACGCCGCAGCGGGGCGCTTTCCCTCTTTTATAAAGCCATTGATTCTTTGCCATCACAAATATAATAGCTGGCCAAAGGTACGGTCTTGTTTTGATTGTCGAGGCAACAAACCGCCCCCACGTCCCTTTCTTCGTAAGTGTGTAGTCCAGATCAAAAATTGCGATATTCCTGCTTGATGTCATCCCGCATCGTCCATCCAAGAGGTGACAGGCTTTCTGGATAGGCTCGCGATAATTACAACGCCAATATTGATAGCGATACAAACCCACGTCCAAATGGCCACCGCGTAGAACCCCCATCGGGCGGCATCGACTAAAATCACACTTGCAATGCATCCAATCATGAAAATGAAGGTGTTTGGATTGCGGCGCGCGGTATAGATACGCAGTAGTGAATTAAAAGGTCGCCAAACATGAATATGAAAACCATGCTGTACAATAAATACACCTTCGATAATGCGGTCCACGAGATACCCAAGAAAAATAGCCATTAGAGCAAAGCTCATGGGGCTAGAGACCCAACTACTTGGATCTGTCCATGTGAGCGTCCCGCCAAGCCCTGCAAACCACGCCCAGTACCAGAACGGTGGATGAATAAGGTCTATGCCGTGATCATAAGCATTGCCCCATGAGGAATATGTCATAGTTGTACGCGCGAGCTTGCCATCAACAGTATCCAAAAAGGTCATAAGCCAGCCTGTCAAAAACCCGAGTGCCCACTGCCCTTTCATAAAATAATAAAAGGCCGCAACGCATAATATAAGGCCTATCGTCGTGACCATATTAGGGGTCAATTTAAGGTTCGCGCAAAGACGCGTGGCATAGTAAGCTGGTAAAGGCCAAAAATATTTGGTCACAAAATCTGTTATGCCTTTATATGAACTGGCAAATTGACGGCGCATTACGGGCTCAATCGGCGCCTTGGATATATCTATGCCGTAAGGAGGATCTGTTTTGCGTAAGGTTTTGTTATAAGAATCTGCTAAATCATTTGGCGCTTTAAGGCTCAGTCCAGCGGAAGAAGCGGCCTCGGCATTTTGCCCAATGAGGCTCTGCGCTATCTCGCGCGGGACATCTGTGACCCCCGCAATTTCACCATCGATCATTAGCGCCGTTTTGGGCGCCATCGTAAAGGCTTTTGATAGAGTTGATGATAGAACCCAAGATGTGCCGATATAGACATCTGCTTCACATTCGGGGCTGCTCATTATGGCCCCGGCCTTCCTCAAGGCGCGGCCCTGCCATTTTTCAATAGGCATGCCCCATATTCGTTTATCGCTTACGCCGATTAAGCCGGCCATCCTGATGCCTGCGGGGGGCGCTGGATCACATGTACGTTCAACGGTTTTCTTCAGTGTTTTCTTGGCCATAAAGAAGACTAACGCAACACCGACAATGTTCCCAATGATAACCGCCCATCCTGCGCCCATTTCTCCGATGGTCAGGCTTAAAATAACGAAAGCGGCAACATACGCAAACAAAGCGGCCCCTCGCGCGATAATTGCGCGTTCCGGTTTATCGGCAGCATAGAATATTGGAAACAAGGGTGCCATAAGGCCCGTTAGAGCTGCTGCAGGAACAAGAAGCGAGGCGAAAGGCGCTGAGGCCGAGTAATCCTTCGTTGCAATCGTCGCCAACGCAGCGGGACCCCATATCCAAACCAAGGCGGACATACCCAACCCTACGCTCAGTAGGGTAAGAGCGGAACGCATGACAAGCCGCCAAATTTTGTCAGCCTCGCCATTTACCACCATCTTAGCGAGTTCAGGATAGATGACTTGGTCAAGAAGCTTGAACCCCTCGGACAGTAATCTCGAAACCTCCTCCGCGATTTTATAAATCGCCGCCAAGACGGGCCCAAAAAAAGCCGTGACAAGCAAGAGAGGCAGGTGGAGCGCGCCCGCGGCCAGCGTTGAATCAATATTAGACTTGATAAAAAACGGCCAGAGTCCCTCTCGCTGATTGCGAAATGTCGATTTGGTGCGTAGCACACTGCCAAGCATATTACGGCCATGAAGCTCAAATGCACCTGTCGCAATCAGAGCAAGGTAGTTGGCGAGCGAGGCAAAGAACCAAACACACAAGAAGCCTTCTAGACCCCAGCCAGCGTAGAAAGCGTATAATGACCCTACGAACCTTAGTGCAGGCATGATCATTGCCTCGAGGGCAAGGATATGAAAGCGGTCAAAGAGGCGGAGGACACCAACGGCTGTGCTCGTTTGGCGAGCCAGTACAACCAGGCAATAGACCGCAGCGTATTTTTGCAACTCAGCCGCAGATATGCCTCCGTCAGGGCCAATAGACGGAAAAATATCGATGAGTAAAATCACAAGACCAAACAGCGCTAAAGATCCAAGATACGCCATAAAAGCTGAAAGTACGTCCAGCTTAACGCCAAGCTTGATGAGCTTGGCAAGCGCCGTACTATCGTTGGCTTTCTGATCATCCGCACCAAATCTAATGATGGCCTGCCAGTTCTGAAATGTCGCCACCTCGGAAAAAAACAACATGTAGGCATGGAGAAAAATCACTATACCAAATGCCTCGACCGATAGAGCCCGCGTCGCAATCATAAGAGTCCCAAGACCCATTACGACAGACAGAAACTTAGCCCCGACCATTAAACCAGTGTTAGCAGCGATACGTTTCCCGACAGTTTGATTAGAGAGCGTCTCAAGGTTAGCCGGCATCACGCTTTGCCCGGCTTCATATGGGTTTGCGGGTAACCAGCAGCAAATATGGTCTCAACTAGCGCTTTATCGGACGGCTTATCAACATCAATAGCTGCTTCGGCAAAGGGTAAAAAAACGGGCTTCGCAATAATACCAAGCGTCTTGGAGGCATGATAAAAGGCGTTTTCAACAGTTAATCGTCCTGTGAGATATGAGAACAGTAATGGGAGGCTGAAAGCTCGGGCCAGTTTCCATGGTTGTTTTCGGTGCTGCTGGGCCTTTTGCCAAAACTCTACAGCTGCAAGACCTTTTTCATTTGCCACGTAAAAAAGATTGCAACCCGACACCGACCTGTCTGAAAACTTTAAGTAAGTCCGTTTTACGGTTGGGTATTCTGTGTGAATTACAGTCTTTTCGGCAAGACCAACACAAAAGTCAGCGCCAGTCTGTTGGGCGCCGCCGAGAAAGCTTTCTATCATACCCGCGGTAAGCAATGGATGGTCGCACGTAGTTATTAAAAGTGGATATGAGCCAATATGCATAGCGCCAAGCCAAGCACTGTTTGCGGGCCCTGCTCCAGCGGGCGCTTGTCGCAATCGCTCATCGTGCGTGGCCTCAAATCCGCTAACAGCAAATGGTGCTTTTACCTCCCCCGCGCTAAGCGCGTCTAAAACATAATCAATCATAGGGCGGCCTGCGATGGGGATTAGAGCCTTACGCTCAACACCTGCGGCTTCGCAGAGAGGGTCGGCTATGCCCTCTCGTTGCCCTGCCAATATTAGAACGCTTACGGACATCTCAAAGTTCTTTTTCGTACATACGGTATGTTTTATAAGCTGTTGCGCTTGCCTGTTCACAGATACGTATCATGCCAGCATTATCCTCAAGTATCCACGATAGCTCGCAATGGGTGAAGCCCTTTTGGCGGCCGGCTTCAAAAACTGTCTCGCAGAGCTGAGCCACAATTGCGAGACCTTTGCGGGTGTTATGCCACTCCTTGCGAAGCCCCATAAGAGGAATTCGGGCTTGTTTAACGCCTTTGACCTTTAGGCGATTTATGAGCGTTGCCCAACCAAATGGAAGGAGTTTCCCGTCCAGACCTGCCACGGCTTCATTTAAATCAGGTATCATCCAGATATAGGCAGCAGGCTTACCTTTAATCTCTCCAACCCAAAGGCCTTCTTTGAACATGATCGGACGAATTTCTTTCGCCATATGCTCAATCTGATCTTGTGAAAACGGAACAAATCCCCAGTTTTCCGACCAGGCGTCATTAAATATATCCATGACGAGCTGCACCTCGTCCATAAACTTTCCGCTGCGCATGGGACGAACGACTATGTCTGGATCACGTTCGGCAAGCTTTACCATCATCTGCGTTTGCTTTGGCCTTGGGTATCCCGCATTCAGGTCAGCCTGGAACGCGTACATATCAGTGGCTTTAGACAGGCCAGCCGCCTCAATCATTGCCTGATAATCGGGCCGCCCATAAGGCATCATAACGACGGGAGGCGTATCAAAGCCGTCAACAAGTAAGCCGCACTCTTCATTGACCGACCATTGAGCGGGACCGACCATCTTTAGGCAGCCTTGGGCTTTTAGCCAACCCTGCGCCGCCGCCATTAGTGCACGTCCCGTTTGAGGGTCAGCTTCACAATCAAAATAGCCAAAATGCCCTGCCCCGTCATTATGGTGCGCTTCATGGGCGTGGTTTATAAACGCCGCAATACGACCAACAATCTCGCCTCCGCGCTTTGCAAGGAACAGCTCGCGCGTGATGTGATGAAGTGCAGGATTTTTCTTCGGCGAAAATTGTTCTTTTCGCTCAAAACGCAAAGGGGCTCTCCAAGCTGGTTCACCCTTGTAAAGCGTGTAGGGCAACTCAAGGAAGGCTGCTTCGTCTTTAGGGTTGCCGGCTGAGACAATATCAATATTAGAGCTTGGCATCAGACCTATCACATAGCGGCCAGACGGCCTTCCTATAGATAAGGGGGCGACTCGTTAGTCTTCATCCTTATCGTCAGCCTCTTTTTCTTTTTTTCTAGCCTTTAGGTCAACCAGTATAAAGTCAATATCGACGCCTTCGGGTCCAACTTCAAAGGCGACCTCTTCCCATTTTGGGATTCGTCGCGACTCGATTTTTGGATTGTTCGAGAGCCCATAAGGTTCACGCGGCGTAAAATCCCATTTTTTCTTAAGTTTACGATTACCGTCCCTGTCGTGATAACCTGCCATACCGTATATGCCTGGCTTGGGGACATTAACACACATCATTTGAGGTTCGTTTTGCGCGGGGTCGCGAATAGACCGCAAACGTCCACTTTTGGATAAGAATCCGTCTTCCGCATTATAGAGTTCAAGTTTCATGATGCCGACTTCAGTGACGCCAAAAATTTTTACGCGAACCTGCAAACTGCCTTGCACACAAGCGTCAGATAGGTCGTGTGCATACAGCTCCAATGTTTCAGAAACACGTTCTTCTTCAGCAAAAGCGCTGAAACCAACAAAACAAAGCATTAAAACTGTGAAACATATGAAACGGTTAATTGCGTTCACGCGGAGGCCTCGTTATTGCGAATGGGAGAGAGTTTGGATTCTCTTTACATATCGCATATGGTAAGGGCGCGGCCCTTTGTAAAGCCGATTCTACAGACAGGACGCAGACAAGAACACTATGGGCCGGCTAAATCGATATCTATTCAAGGAAGCGGTCATAAAGATTGGCGGGCTAATTATCTTTGCGATTGTTGTACTTTTGCTTGAACGGTTGCTGCGTATTTTTGAGATTGTGTCAAACTCGACTAATCCTGCGGGTGATGCGGGTTCAATGGTTATCAATCTACTCCCTTACTATCTTGGCATGGCTGTTCCAATGGCCTTAATGCTAGGTATCACAATGACAATTGATAGTTTCAGCCGCACTTCGGAGCTAACAGCTGCTATGGGCGCAGGCGTTTCTTTGCCACGCATGACGATGCCTTTCCTTGTGATTGCAACTTTTCTGGCAATCATTACGCTATTTATCGAAGGTTACATGCAACCTGTGGGTCGATATAATTACCGCCAGGTCGTTCACGTTGTAAAACAGCAGTCGTTTACTGCGGCGCTGCGGGAAGGCACGTTTACGTCTGTGGGGAATAGAACCTTTTTTGCGGGCACGGAGAAAGATGGCGCAGCTATCGGGCCAATCTTTATTTACGAAAAACTAATGAAAGAAGGCAGGCCAGAAGGCGTTCGCGTAACCACTGCCGATGAGGGCCGCCTGATTGTACGCGAGGCAACAAATGAACCCGTCTTACAACTCGCATCTGGGCAAACTTACCAAATCCTTGGCGAGCGGCAACTCTCAGGTGATTTAAGCTTTGAAAGCAGCGCTGTTGCTGGGGCCGTCAATGAAGACATGTTCCGTAGCCGGGGCGATGATGAGCGCGAAATGACTACCCGAGAGCTCTGGGAGAACCGTGACGGTAGCTTATACAGTACGATTGACACGAACACGAATAATGCCGCGCTTCATCTCCGGTTGGCGCGTTCTGTTCTACTCCTTATTCTGCCTTTTATTGCCGTACCGTTTGGAATTAACTATGGGCGCAACCCCTCATCTGCTGGCATATTCATCGGTATCGTAATGCTTGTATCATTGCAAAAAGCTCTAGAATTTGGACAAAGTCTTGGGGCAAGCGGTGTCGTTGCGCCGTGGGCAGGCATATGGCCGATTATCGGGCTTGTCGGCCTATTCGCGGCCTATGTCTTTCGTAAGAGCGCTTTCAAAATGGGGCAACCGCCGCTGACTGCTGTAAGCTTCTATATGAAGGAAACCCAATCCAGATTTGTCGCAGGGCTAAGAAAAATTACACGTTTCGGCCGCGCGAGTGAGACCGCTTAACGTGTGGCGCTTTCTTCTATATCTTTCCAAGTCATTCTTTTTTACTTGGATAATGGTCGTCTTTGGCTTTCTTGTTTTGATAGGACTTCTCGATTCATTAGCGAATGGGGGTGACATTTTGGCTGATGACGGAACTTTTGTTGACACTTTTCGATACATGTCTTACCGCGCCCCTGTAATTTTTGATCGTATTTTTATTTTTACTATACATGTGGCCGTGCTGCTGACGTTTGTAAAACTTATCCGTAATCACGAGCTTGTAGCTTTGCTTGGATTCGGTATCTCCACTGTGAAGCAGTTAACCTTACTGACGCCTGCAGTAGTTGGCGTATCTATCTTGTCAGTTATAATTATCAATGTGGCCATGCCTCCCTCTGTGCGCGCCCTGCAAGCTTGGGGAATTGGCGAATACAAAATTAAGAACGTCACTCAGGACAACCCCCTTTGGATGGAGGGGGGCAACCAAATCGTTCGAGCCTCGCAGCGCTTTAATATGGAAACGCTCGGCCGTTTAGAAATATTTGACCGTTCGGATGATACGGGTGCTGTTGAGACAGTGACTTGGGCTGAACAGGCCAGATATCTTCCGAGTGGGAATTGGGAGCTCTCTGGCGTTCAAAACCTTCCTGTTGACGGAGCTGACGGAGAGCCAAGACTTGCGTCGACAGCGACAGGCACTATGATTTGGGAGACGTCTCAAACGCCGCAAAGTATTGCGCGCCTTGCTGCGGAACCTCGCGACATCGCCCTGTCCGATATGCGCGGTTTCATGCAGAAGGGAAATTCGGGCAGCAAACCAAGCTTTGCCTATCAATTTTGGTATTGGCACCGCCTCACGCGCCCCCTCGCCGCTTTCATTCTTTTGCTCTGTGCTGCGCCAATCATGCAGCGAACAGGCCGTCAGGACACTGGCGACAAAGCATTGATTATCGGCATTACCGTTGGTTTCATCTTCCTGATTATGGACGGGGCCATGGCGACATTTGCGGCATCTGGCGGTGTTGGTACGGCCTATGCCATTACCTTCCCACTAGCCCTTTTCGCACTAGGCGGTGCGTTTTTGCTGCTGCGGACGGAAAGCTTGAGCTAACGGTTGCCGTCGTGAAACCCGTCTTTATTGTCAACACCCTCAGCGAAACTGTCGCTAAAAAAGGCTCTAAATTAAAGCTCTTCTCAGATCGAGCAAGTAAGGTTTTCGATGAGCATATTTTTGATCAACTGGATGAAATAGTGCGCGCTGGGCAAAATTCGGGATGGGTCATAATTGAAGGCGGAGATGGTACAACGCAAGGCATACTTACGGCTTTCTTCAATCATTTTGAGCCAGATAAAACTATGCCGCGTTTTAGTTTGCTTCCGGGCGGAATGACGAACCAAGTCGCAAAAAATATTGGTCTTAAAGCTTTCACGGCGCGCGGCGTTGAGGCCCTATTACGCCATCCACACGATCGTAAACAGACGCAAATGCCCCTAATAAAAGTGTCTTGCGTCGCATTTCCTGATCTTTACGGTTTTCTGTTTTCCACGGGCGGCGTGCCTATGGTTACTAAATATACGAAGGATGAACTTCATAGCCGCGGTATTGGCGGCTCAGTCGCCGTTGTAGGCGGTATCATTAAGGGCATATCGGGCAAAAATGATAGTGTTTTACGTCCGACAGAAATTGCTGTTCAGCTAAACGGTAAAAAGCTGGAAGGAAGTCATCTTGGAACGCTTGTCACAACGCTTCCAAGCTTGCTTTTGGGACTCGATCCTTTTTGGGGCCGCGGTGATGGAGCGCTTAGAATGACTTATGTTGACGGCGGCGCGAAGCATCTCGCAGCCCATGTCACGGCATTATGGGCTGGTAGAAAGAGGACCGATAGACGAGCAGATGGCCTTCATAGCTTTAGAACCGATGCGCTTCTTTATGATTATAACGGGCCCATTGTCCTTGACGGCGAGCCGCTATCACTCGATGCTCAGTTCTCGGTTACCGCAACCGCCCCTATAACCTTCGTCTCATGACTGACGCTATCATTGATATATTAGAGGCGGAGAACATTCTGCCAAACGATAAAGTCACGGAGATGTGCGAGACCATTTCTGCACGTCACTCAAACCGCGTGCTTGGGTTCTTGTATTATGGTTCGAGCCTGAGGCAGATGAACGAGGGCAGCAAAATGCTGGACTTTTATGTTGTCGTCGACAGCTATCGTAAGACGCATCGTAATCCTATTCGCGCTGTTCTCAACGCGGCTATTCCGCCTGCTGTTTATTACGTTGAGCTTGAACACGAAGATGGAAGCTTAAGCACCTGCAAATATTCAATTATATCCATCAAAGGGTTTGAACGCCGTAGCGGGCCATCCGCCCTGCTATCAACAGTCTGGGGCCGCTTTTCGCAGCCAAGTATTTTGCTATTCCCCAAAAATGATGGGATCAAAAGCCGAATTATCACGGCCCGCGCCAACGCTGTGCGCCACCTCGCGAGTGTCACGTCCCCGCTTATAGAGGGGGATATTAGCCCGGTAAGCTTTTGGGCCCGTGGGCTACGCGAGAGCTATCGTACAGAATTAAGGCCAGAGGCCTCTGAGTCGCGATCTATAGAAATTGTTGAACGGTATGAGGGCCGCTATACCGCCATATCAGAGGCTTTATTTGGCCCCACCAATACCCGCGGCGAACATAGTTTTCCGATAACGTCCAATGGTTCGGTCAAATTTAAGTGGTTTATACGGCGCATGATTGGGAAACCCATGACAGCCATTCGTGTGCTAAATAATGCCGCGACATTTGATGGAGGATTGGATTACGTCCTGAGAAAGCTTCATAACCACTCGGGTGTCACAATTGATGTCACGCCGTTTCAGCGCAGGCACCCTGTTTTGTGGTCCCCCGTGCTGGGCTGGAAACTGTGGCGCAAAGGCGCTTTCAGATAGTTTATTCTGCGGCCTGAAGCTTTGCGGCCATGGACTGCATCATCTCACCTTGATTTTCACCCAGACCTTTAAATGCTCCAATGATGGCATCAATCTCAGTCTTGGTGTGGGCGGCTGATAAGCTTATGCGCAGAAGGCTGGAACTTTGCGGCGTACCTGGCGGAACGGCGAGGTTTACATAAACACCATTCTCAATCAGCCAATTCCATTCCATAGCCGCTACGGCTTCATTGGGACGGCGCACCGCTATGACAGGGCTTGGATCAGCGCATAGGTCGAAATTCAACTCAGAAAGTCCTCGGTGAAGCTGTTCTGCGCGCGCTTTTAGATTCTCACGTAAATGGGCGCCCTGTTTTACTTTATCGACCGCAGCGCGAGCTGCAGAAATATTAGAAGGTGTCGCCGAAGCCGTAAACATGTAGGGCCGCATCACTTTACGCGTGATTTCAAATTCCTTGTGACGGGAGGCACAAAAGCCGCCCACAGAGGCGAGTGATTTTGAGAAAGTTCCTGAGATGAAGTCCACCTTATCCAACACACCTTGATCCTCGGCAATTCCGCAACCAGTCGGACCAAACACGCCATAACTATGGGCTTCATCGATATAGAGATAGCCGCCATGACGATGGGTAACGTCGACAAACTCATCGACGGGGGCAATGTCGCCAAACATGGAATACAGGCCTTCGATGACAACAAGTGGATGGCCACCATCAATTGGACCTAAGCGCTTCAGGCGCTTGTCTAGATCTTCGGGTGAGTTGTGGCGAAAACGAATTGTGGAGGCATTGGTAAGCCGCGTTCCGTCAATAATGCAGGCATGCGCGTCTGCATCCATAAATATCACGTCTTTGTCACCCGCAAGACCGCCAATGGCAGCAAGGTTCGTCTGATATCCTGTTGTGAATACGATACAGCTTGGCATACTCAAATGCTCAGCCAGCGCGTGCTCCAGATCAGTATGCTCAGCATATGTCCCATTAGCCACGCGCGAGCCTGTTGTGCCAGTGCCGTGATCATCAACGGCCTTCTTTGCGGCAGCCATACAATCAGGATCAAAGGTCAGGCCAAGGTAATTATTTGTGCCTGCCAGTAAAATTTCTCTGTTGTCGATACGCCCGCGCGTTGCGGAGAGAATATCGTCGAATTTAACCCCCAGCGCATCAGTTCCTATCTTCATCATCATATCAACGCGCGCTTGCAAGGGGGCGTATTTATCAAATAATGTGGACATAACCTACCCTTCCAGCAACTCTTTGACGCAGTTTACCAACTCACCAACAGTTTTTATATCACTTACTTGCTCCATTGAAATCGAAACATCGTAATGATCTTCGAGCTCCATCACGAGATCAAATACGGCAACAGAGTCGACTTCTAAATCCGATACAATGCCGCTCTGCAATGTGATGCTGCGGTTTTGAGGATTATAAGGTTTAAGAAGTTCGCAAATTTTATGATAAATCTGTTCTCGTGTAGGCTGAGACATGTGAGGTCCTAATGTTTACGCGTAATGTGATGGCTAAGGGTCTCGCGTAGACGGTCCTCCATCGGCGGCGCATCCTGAATCACGTCAGCACTGCTCCAATCCTCATAAAGGAACTCGCGGAGCTTTCCTAGGGTCAAGTGCCCCATGTTCAGGAGACGCGACGTCACGGACGTCACTGCGGAGATCGGGTAAATGATAGATAGCGGAATCGGTATAACGCGCACTCTACGACCAGCGGCCCTGCTCGCCATAACGCCAAATTCGGGCCAGCTCACAGCCCCAACATTGCAAGGAGAAACGGTGCGACCGTCATAATCGCCCGATAGCCCCCGCGTTAGTATGTCCCGCGCAATGTCTTCAACGGCGACAAGCGCGAGTTTGCGGTCTCGCCAACGACGGCCGCCAGCGGTCGGTAATAGACCTTTCAAAATCAAGTCCATAAACGGCGCAGTAGCCTCATCACCCGGACCAAAAACTGCCGGCGCGCGAACAATACTGAGCGCGCCTTTATAGGCCTGCTTAACGCTTTCTTCGCCTCCATGCTTCGAAGCTGCATAATCTGACAAATGCGGTGCCCTTGCCGTCATCGATGAAGCCAGGATAAATCGCGGCACACCACTGTCTTGCGCAGCCTTAGCGAGGTTTTCAGCCGCTAACACGTTTACAGCTTCAAACTCGGCGCGTGATTTGGCCTTTATTAAGCCAGCGAGATGGATAATCGCGTCACACCCGCTGCAAAAATCCGTGTCGCTGCCGCCCAAGCCTGCTGCGTGGATTTCCAAATTATCATGTGTGAAGCCTGCTAGTTTTGAAGGCGTTCGCACCATTGCGCGAACTGTATAGCCCATTTCAAGCGCTTGCCGGATAAGGTGCTGTCCAATAAACCCTGTGGCCCCCGTAACGCCTATTCGGAGAGGTGGCATCATAGGATCAAGCAAAGCGGCTTAACCCGCGTCGGATTTGACAATTTTCATCGGCTTTTCGTCAAGAAGATCAATGATTTGACCCGTTTCAAATTTGTCTTTGACGCGCGCCCGCGAGAGTTTCCCCGATGATGTTACGACCATTGTTGAGCGCGGCACGAGCATGAGCTTCACAGGCACGCCTACCTCTAGGCGGATTGCGGCCGTAACGACACTATAAATTTCATCTAGCAATTCCGCGTCGCGCGTGCGGCATTCAAGTAGCAGCATAATTTGCTTCTCGTCCCCTGCACCGCCAGAGGCAAAAGCGCAAGCGCGACCGCAGCGGTGCGGGGCAGCCGCTTGCGCGGCCCATTCAATATCTTGCGGCCAAATGTTACGGCCATGCCACAAGATGAGGTCTTTAAAACGGCCGGTCACAACAAGTTGGTTTTCAAGCCAGTAACCAAGATCGCCTGTATTCAACCACCCCTCTTTGGAAAAGGACGCTTCTGTTGCCTGTTGATTACGGAAATAACCTGGCGAAACAGACGGTCCCCGCAAACAAACTTGCCCAACCTTCTTCTCGCCCAGCACATTGCCGTCAAAATCACGAATTTCTATTTCGTGCTCAGGCAAGACTGTACCGCAGGCAACAAATGTGCGTTGCTGCTCTGCTGGCGTGAGTTCTGTTGCTTCCACCGCTTCGCTTGTGCGCTCGTAGCGTCCCATATCGATAGTATGTTTCTTCAAGCCCTGCCCGCGCGGCGCGAATGTTGCCGCTAGTGTTGTTTCCGCGAGGCCATAGCTAGGCGTAAAAGCTGTTTCCGCAAACCCCATGCTCCCGAAAGTGTCTGAGAACTCGGTTAAAGGCTCAGGACGCACCATGTCGCCGCCTATTCCCGCTGCGCGCCAGCTTGACAGATCGAGCTCGCGATCGGCTCGCCACCGGCGCACGCACAGCTCATATCCAAATGTCGGCGAGAAGGATAGCGTGCCCCTATGATCTGAGATTAATTGCAACCATGTCATGGGGCGGCGCGTGAAATCATTCGGATCGATATAATCGACAGTGAGCTGGCTCATCATTGGCGCAATCATAAAGCCGATAAGGCCCATGTCGTGATACATTGGAAGCCAACTTGTTGCGCGGTCTTGTTCAAGAACTGTCAGGCCGTCCCGCGTGATGCCGCGGCAATTGGCTGTTACCGACTTTTGTGTGCCGAGTATGCCTTTTGGCGCGCTAGAGCTTCCAGATGAATATTGAATATAGCACAGGCCCTTCTCGTCGTGCTCGCGCAGGCTACTCCCCATGGGGAGTGTTTCGACATCCTCAAAAGTAATAACTGGCACATTCAAATCATTTAGCGCAGACGTCATGATCCCTTCCATAGACGCCGGCGCGAACAGCGCGTGAAAATCGCCCGTGTCAGCCATACGCTGAAGTTGGCGCTCATAACTGCTGCGTCCACCAAGTGTAACGGGCAGCGGCAGCGGCGCAGGGACAAGACCCGCATATTGGCAAGCAAAGAAAAGTTCAGCAAATTGGGGAGACGTAACAGCCGCGATACCGATGCGCGCGTTCTTTGGCGCAAACTCTACGAGTCGTTTTGCCGTTTTAATCGCGCGATCACGGAGCTCTGAATACGGAAGCGCTGTTACCAGCGTGCCTTTCCCGTCAAAAAAGTTAAGCCCAGTATCGCAAGTGGCCGCATATTCAAGCCCCTCGCAGAGTGTTTTAAAGTCGGAATGGCGGATGGGTTTACCGCGCAGCGTCGCGGTAGGAAGAAGTGGGGCTGTTGTCATCTTTGTGCCTTTTTCCCTAAGGTTCTGATTTTACGGCGAAATCCCAGTAGTAAATACCGCATTTAATAGTGAATTAACCCAAAAAGTAAAGGAACCGCAAACAGACAGACTGTCCGTGTCTTCACGTCCTGATACAGTTTGTAACGGTTTGAAGTCACTTTTGTGAAAGTTAAAGACTAGAATTTCGCGCAGGCGCTTAATCAAATCTCTGATATGAAATATATCTATGCGTTTTCAATTCGAGCCAATGCTATGGCTTCGGCAATTGTGTCTGTGTTTTCGCCCTTCTTATCGCTTTCGGAAATCACATGTCCAAGCGTTGTAACAAGGTCATCCAGCTTCCCACGAACCCAGTTTAAATCATAGGTCCCCGACAATTCGGATGCCACGTTGATAATGCCGCCCCCGTTAACAATGTAATCCGGGCAGTATAATATTTCTCGGCTGCGGAGTACTTCAGCCATATCTTTATTCTCAAGTTGGTTATTGGCTGCACCGCAAACAATTTTTGCCTCCAGACGCTCGACCGTTTTTGCATTTACAGCCCCACCGAGAGCGCAAGGTGCGAAAACATCCGCCTTCACACCATAAATTTCATCAAGGCCCACAATGACGGCATTGAGCTTGTTCTTGGCCAGCTGAAGAACATCTTGGTTTATGTCAGTCACAATTAACTTTGCACCTGCGGCATGTAAATGCTCCGCCAGGCTGTAGCCCACGCTTCCA
>CAKZTE010000122.1 GCA_937923115.1 uncultured Caulobacterales bacterium
TAGCTATATCAGCATCGAGAGCGTCTTTGGCTCACGCTATAATGACATCATTACAGGCGACGGGGGGAATAATTATCTTCGCGGGTTCCTTGGTGATGACATCATTAACGGCGGCGCGGGTAATGACACGCTGCGAGGCGAGGCGGGCGCGGACACTTTTGTCTTTGAGGCCGGTACGGGCGCTGATGTTGTGATAGATTTTGTCGACGCAGACGACTGGCTAGCCTTCACAGGCTTCGGCGCGGCAAACGCAATGGATAACGCAGCACAGGTCGGAAATGATGTGGTGTTCATCTTCGGAACGGACGTCATTACAATTGAAGACATTACGCTCGCAGAAATCGCCGATAACTTGATTTAGGGCAGCCTCTTAGCTGAAGATAAGGCCTTCACATTCGCGCAAGTCGCGCGCTGCTATAAGTGAAAATCGAGTTCGGTGCCGTGGGACGTTCCGCTGGTGGCTTTGATGGCGTCGAGTTGCGACAGGTGAAGTCCGCCGGTTAACGCATCTCGCAAATGAGATTTTTCAAGCCTGTCCATAACCGGGCCTTTTATTTCAGAAAGGTGAAATTGAATGCTCGCGGCCTTAAGCCTTTCATTAATAGCTTCAAGGCTTTCAAGCGCGCTGAGGTCGACATCGTTGACCGCGGAGCACATGAGGATGACATGCTCGATTTCTGGCTTGTCAAAAACTAAGTCGTAAACCGCATCTTCCATGAAGCGCGCATTCGCAAAGTAAAGCGACTCGTCTATGCGCAGGGTGAGAACGCGCGGATTTGTGACAACGTCGTGGCGTGCGGTATTTCTAAAATGCTCCGTGTCGCGGACTTGACCAACGACAGCAAAATGTGGACGCGAGGACCGAAACAGGAACAGGCCAATCGATAAGGCGATGCCCGATAATACGCCTGCTTCCACTCCCACGGTGAGGGTTAAAATGATAGTCGCCATCATGGCGGCAAAGTCTGCTTTCGAATAGGTCCAAGCCTGGCGAATGTCGGCAATGTTAACAAGGGAGAGCACGGCGACAATAATAGTGGCGGCCAAGGTCGCAATCGGAAGAAAATATAGGAGCGGCGTTAAAAACATTGTTGCGAGCGCAATACCTATGGCCGTCATAGCGCCCGCAGCTGGCGTTTCCGCGCCGGCGTCAAAGTTCACAGCAGAACGCGCAAAGCCGCCTGTCACTGGATAGCCGCCCGAGAAAGCGCCGGCAATATTCGCCGCGCCTAATCCTATCAGCTCTTGGTCGGGATCAATGCGCTGACGGCGTTTAACCGCAAGCGTCTGAGCCACAGAGATGGATTCAACAAAACCGATCACCGCAATGATAAGAGAAGAGGCGAGAAGACTGCGCCATAATGCTAAGTCAAACTCAGGCACGCTAAGCACGGGTAATCCCTTCGGGATATCGCCGACAATTTTCACCCCCTTATCCGCGAGGCCAAGTGAGGCGACGGCGGCGATCGAGACAACCACGGCAATAACGGGCCCAATCTTTGTGCCAATAGTCGCCAGCCTTTCCGAGGCGCCGAGTGTCATGAGAGCGGGTTTTAGCCTGCCCCTGACCCAGAATAAAAACCCTGCAGATAGGACGCCGATCACAACTGTTGGGGCGTTGGTTTGTGGCAGATTAGCGAGCAGCGCGCGCAACATATCAATCAGGTTATGACCCGAAGCGCTCACGCCGAAGATATGTTTGAGTTGGCTTACGGCAATAAGAATACCCGAAGCGGTAATGAATCCTGAGATAACGGGGTGACTAAGAAAATTGGCAATAAAGCCTAGTCGAAACAGACCCATGACAAACAGCATTATACCAGAGATAAGCGCCAAAAGCAGCGCAACGGCGATATATTCTGGCGAGCCTTGTGCCGCTATTTTACCGGCTGCGACCGCCGTCATGAGGGATATTACGGCCACAGGCCCCACGGCCATGGCGCGGCTCGTGCCAAATATGGCATAGGCCACAAGCGGCAAAATGCTGGCGTATAACCCTACTTGCGGCGGTAAGCCCGCCAGCAGCGCGTAAGCGAGTGATTGGGGGATCAACATGATAGTCACAATCACAGCGGCGATGCCATCATTGACAAAAGTCTCGCCTTTATATTGACGGCCCCAGTCTAATATAGGGAGATATTTTGCGAGTTTTTGAGCCATTGCTAAAGCGCGTAACCTGCTTTTGCGCCAATGGCGCTAACTTCGGCCGCTGATAGCCTATCTGGGTTCGCGCCCGCCCATAGCAAGGCCGAGCGCGTGCCCGTACGGCAGAAAGCCAAAATAGGGCCTTGGGCGCTTTCTAAAATAGCTTTGAAATCCTCAATGTCTTTGTTGGTTAGCCCGCCAGAGATTACGGGTAGATGGATGTAATCGATATTGGCTTTCGCGGCGTATCGCGCGAGCGTTTGGCTGCGCGGCTGAAAGCGAGCTTCTTTGTCGGGGCGATTATTGATAACGGTTTTAAAACCGCACGCGGCAATGCGAGCAAGGTCGCCATGATTGATCTGTTCGGACACAGAAACAGCGCGCGTCAATTTTTTGATGTCCATATCGCCTCCTAAACTTTGTTGATCGGTATTTTGAGGTAATGGTGGCCATCCTTCTCAGGCGGGGGGAGTGCCCCCGCACGCATATTCACTTGTATGGAGGGCAGAATCAATTTGGGTAATCCCAGCGTTTTATCGCGGGCGCGGCGCATTTTTGTAAACTCAGCTTCGCTTATGCCCTCATGAATTTGGATGTTTCCTGTTCGCTGTGCGCCGACTGTTGTCTCCCACTGAAAAATATCGCGGCCAGGCGCTTTGTAATCATGGCATAAAAACATTCGTGTTGCGTCTGGGAGAGCAAAGAGCTTTTGAACAGAGCGGTAAAGTACGGTAGCGTCGCCGCCAGGAAAATCGCAGCGCGCCGTACCGTAATCTGGCATAAATAAAGTATCACCCACAAAGACGGTCTCGCCAATATGATAGCTCACGCAGGCCGGTGTATGGCCCGGCGTAAACAGAACCGCCGCGGGCATATTGCCAATGTAAAACGTTTCGCCGTCTTTGAATAATTTATCAAATTGGCTCCCGTCGGTTTTGAACGCCGCGCCAGCATTGAATATGCCGCCAAAGACACGCTGGATATATGGGATATGTTCGCCAATGGCAGTCTTTCCGCCAAGAGCCTGTTTTAAATAGGGGGCGGCGGAGAAATGATCGGCATGGGCGTGGGTTTCAACTATCCATTCACAGCGTAGATTAGTCTCGCGGATATAAGAGATTACAGCGTCGGCTGATTGGGTTGAAGTGCGGCCTGCATGGGCATCATAATCCAAAACAGAGTCAATCACAGCACAGCCTTTTCCCTCTGGTTCCTGCACCACATAGGTCACCGTATGAGTGGTGTCGTCGAAGAAACTTTTGACATAAGGCGTCATATTGCGGCCTCTTCTTTCATCATGACGTGGCAGAGCGTATCGACAATTGCGCAAATGCGCTTATCTTTGAGATGATAGAAAATTGATTTTGACTCGCGGCGCGTCCCCAAAATGCCGTGCTCTCTTAGTTTTCCAAGCTCGCGCGACAGACGCGGCTGGGGAATTGAGAGCGTGGTTTCGATCGCGCCGACGGATAATTCTCCATCTCTTAGCTGGCAGCAAATCATCAGCCGCTCTGGATGTGCGAGCGCCTTCATCAGCCGCGTCGCTTCTTTGGCCTTGGGCATCAAATCTATTGCGCTTGTCACCATGACATATCCTCTTCGGCAGCTATATAATACTTTACATAATCGTCAAGTGTTATATAGGCTTGGGCCAATTCACATTTAATCGTGTATTTTGATCAAGGGAGCTTTCATGGAAAACTTTACACCTCTATCCGCCTTGATAGGCGGGGCGATGATTGGTTTATCGGCCGTGATTTTAATGGCATTTAATGGCCGTATCGCGGGTATTAGTGGTGTCTTTTCTGGAATCGCCTTTGCGCAGCGCGGAGATAGGCTTTGGCGCATTTTGTTTGTCCTTGGCCTTGTGGTTGCGCCTATAATCTATCAAGCGGTTTCGGGCCGCGCGCCAGCGTTTAATCTGGCTGCCAGCGCGCCTCTTATTATTGCCGGCGGTTTGTTGGTGGGGTTTGGAACGCGGCTGGGTTCAGGCTGCACGAGCGGGCATGGTATCTGCGGTTTATCACGCCTCTCGCCGCGCTCGCTTGTGTCCGTGCTTATATTTATGGGGGCAGGTATGTTCACCGTTATTGCCGCCAAAGCCGTCTTGGGGGGCTAATATGATACGCTATTTCACAGCACTTTTGGCGGGACTTATTTTTGGGCTTGGCCTTGTTATCTCGCAAATGATCAATCCTGAAAAGGTCATCAGCTTTTTGGATATTTTTGGAAATTGGGACCCGTCCTTGGCCTTTGTTATGGGGGGCGGGCTTATCGTAACCGCCATAGGTTACAGGCTGGTATGGCGAAAGACAAAACCTTATGCAGCGGACCAATTTCAAGTGCCCACAAACCGCGCGGTCGATAAAAAGCTTGCGGTTGGAGCTGTCCTGTTTGGCATGGGGTGGGGCCTCGTTGGCCTTTGCCCGGGTCCCGCGATTGCCGGGCTTTTAGTTGGTGGCGTGCCCATTCTGATCTTCTTGGGCGCTATGATTACAGGTATGATCCTGTTTGAAGGCCTTAACCGCCTCAAATTTTAATCGCCCAAAGGCTGCGGCGATAAACTATTCAGCAGGGGAGGGCGCGCCGTCATTCAAGCGCGGCTCTTTTGGCTTTGCGGGCGCAACGCCTTGCTCTTCAAGTCGACGCGCCACGTCTTGCGGCGACCCTGTTCCTCGGGCGATAAGGGCGTAAGCCGTGGGGACGAATAGGACGCAAACCACAGCGGCAGCAATCACGCCAAAAAGAATTACAACGCCAATGGCGGCCCGCGTTTCCGAGCCAGCCCCGCTTGAGGTGAGAAGCGGAATTGCCCCTGCGGCAGTTGTTAAGCCCGTCATGACAATAGGGCGAAAGCGCGTCATGGCTGATTGCTTAATGGCATCGTCAAAGGCCACGCCTTCATCGCGCAATTGATTGGCAAATTCGACAATCAAAATACCGTTTTTCGCGGCCAGCCCAATCAGCATGATAAGCCCAATCTGCGTATAGATATTGAGCGAATTCCCCGTCAGCCATAAGCCGATTAGACCCCCGCCAATCGTTGCAGGTACCGTGAGGATAATAATAATAGGATGGCGGTAGCTTTCAAACTGTGCCGCCAGAACCAAAAATACAATCACAAGACCCGTTGCAAAAACAAAGAGGATAGAACTGCCAGAGGTTTTAAAATCAAGCGACTGTCCTTTAAAATCTATGGATGCTTCTTGGGGCAAAACCTCGCGCGCGGTTTTTTGCATGGCGTCAAGAACATCGCCAAGCGCCGCGCCGTCCGTCAGGCCCGCAGAAATCGTAATCGCCCGCACACGGTTGTAGCGATTGAGCGAGCCACTATCTGCGCTCGGCGCAATCGTGACCAAATTTGATAGGGGTATTAACATGCCAGAGCGGTTCGAGCGCACATAGATATTGGCGACATCATTTGGATTATTTTGCTCGCTTCGCAGGCCTTCTAGGATGATGTCATATTCTTCGCCGTTATCAATATAGGTTGTCACCCGGCGACCGCCGAGCATGGTTTGTAGCGTGCGCCCAATGTCATCCACCGTCACGCCAAGATCTGCGGCGCGTGTGTAGTTAATTTCAATGCGGTATTGCGGCTGGGTCTCTTTATAGTCCCAGTCAATATCTGCCAGACCAGGATTATTCTCCTCAAGCGCCGCAACAAATGTATCGCGCCATTCCGTCAGAACTTCATAAGACGGTCCGCCCAGCACGAACTGAACGGGCTTACCCGTGCCGCCGCCAAGGCCTTGGCGCATACGGGCAAAGGCCTGAATACCCGGCAAGTCCGAGAGCTTTCTATTCACTTCGCTAATGATTTCATCGGCGGGACGGCGGCGGCTCCAATCGTTGAGCACGACAATCACGAAGCCGCCGTTATAAGAGTTTCCGCCAAAGCCAGGCGCGCGCAACAAGAGCCGCGTAAACTCTTCGGGCTTGCCTTCTTGGCTCTCTGTATAAGGCAAGAGGCGGCGTTCGATTTCGTCCATATAACGCTCCATATAAGCATAGGACGCGCCCTCTGGACCGCGCACGGCTACAAAAAAGCCGCCGCGATCTTCAATGGGGACATATTCTTGTTTGATATTATTGACGCCGTAAACCGCGCCGCCAAGCAGGCCGATTAAGACAAGGCCAACAAGAAGAGGGCGCTTTATTAAACGGTCAATAATCCAGCCATATCCCTTCAGAACTTTTTCAAACCCGCGGTCAACGACCTTGGGCAACGCCGACAAAACTGTTGTCTTATCGCGGTTCTTCATCTTTATAAGCTTTGAAGCCAGCATAGGCGTGAGGGTCAGCGCGAGTAGGCTGGAGAATATAACGGCCGCCACGATTGTGAAAGCAAACTCTCTGAACAGACGACCAACGTCGCCCTGCAAAAATGTGATAGGCACAAAGACGGCGACAAGCACAAGTGTTGTGGCAATGACGGCAAAGCCCACCTGGCGCGTCCCGCGATAAGCGGCAACAAGAGGGGTTTCGCCGTACTCATTTATGCGGCGCACAATGTTTTCTAGAACCACAATCGCGTCATCAACGACAAGGCCAATAGCCAGCACAAGCGCGAGCAAGGTTAGAAGATTGATGGACAGCCCCAACGCTAGGAGCACAATAAAGGTAGCCGTGAGGGAAATCGGCACGGTGATCGCGGGGATGATCGTCGCGCGCAGACTACCGAGGAAGAGGAAGATAACAATCGTTACAAGTACGACGGCAATGGCAAGGGTGGTGTAAACTTCTCGGATAGAGGCGGAGATAAAGACCGAGCTGTCAAAGCTTCGCGCAATGGTTAAGCCCTCGGGCAAGGTCTCATTTAAGCGGTCTGAAAGTTCGCGAGCGCCGCGGGCCACGTCGACTGTATTGGCGGTGGATTGTTTGACAATACCAAGGCCGACCATAGGGACGCCGTTCCCGCGAAACATATTGCGGTCTTCTTCGGTTCCGCGCTCAACGCGGGCGATATCGCCAAGGCGCACTAGATAGCCGTCATTGCCTTCTGCTATCACTAGATTAGAAAAATCATCAGCGGAGCGGAAAGCGCGGTTCAAGCGGAGCGTATAGATCCGTTTTTCTGACTCGAGCGTGCCCGCAGGTGCTTCGATGTTTTCGCTGCGCAGGGCTCGTTCAATGTCAGAGACAGTCAAATTGCGCGCGGCGAGTTTACGTCTGTCAATCCAAACGCGAAGCGCGTAATCGCGTGAGCCGCCAACGCGCACGCGCGCGACGCCGTTCACAGCAGAGAAGCGGTCAACAAGGTAGCGTTCCGCATAGTCAGACAGCTCTGGTACTGTCTTATTTTCGCCCGCAAGGTTCAGCCACATGATGACGTCATCATTACTGTCCGCTTTTTCAACTTCCGGCGGATCTGCTTCCTCGGGCAGGTTGTCTAGCACCCCTGAAATACGGTCCCGAATGTCGTTGGCGGCGGCGTCAATGTCTTGATCAATGCCAAATTCAATACTTATGCGTGAGCGGCCGTCAGAGCTCGTCGAATTCATAAACCGAATACCCTCGACGCCTGCAATACGGTCTTCGATAATCTGAGTAATCCGGGTTTCAACAATAGACGCCGAAGCGCCAGCGTAGCGCGTATCAATAGACACAATCGGGGCGTCGATGTCTGGATATTCACGCAGCGACAGGCGATCAAAGGCGATGACGCCAAATATCACCAGCACCAATGAAATCACAGAAGCAAAGACAGGACGCTTTACGGAAATATCAGAAAGTATCATGGCTGCGCCTCTATCAATTGCCGCGCGCGGTGCCGCTCATCATGCCGCCCGACCCTTTTTTAGGGGCGTTGACCGAAGGTTTGAGCATAGACTTGTCTTGAATTTTCACTTCAGAGCCATCTCTTACGCGGATAACGCCTTCGGTGATGACAGTGTCCGCTTCCGTAAGCCCTGACAAAACTTCAACATAGCCCTGGTCCAGCGCGCCAAGCTTAATTTCGGTCCGCTTTGCAACAGGCTTTTCGCCGCTCTTGTCAATTTTAAACACGAATGTTTTTGGTCCAACAGGCTGTATGGACTCCTCAGGGATTGCTAAACTTTTACGCGGGTCTGCCGTGAGCATAATTTCCATGAACATGCCTGACATCAAAATGCGCTCTGGGTTGGGCAAGGTGGCACGCACACGAACGGAGCGCGATACGGGATCAATTGCATTATCAAGCGTGGCAATCTCGCCGTCAAAATTCATACCCGGTAAATCATCCGTTCTGGCTGTGACTTTAGTGCCAGGTTTAAGCGAGCGCAAAAATGTTGACGGGACAGTAAACTCAAGGTTCATTTCGCTGTCATCGATAAGGCGCGCTACCGTGTCGCCTGGGCGAACAAATGTGCCGACACTGACTTGTCTGAACCCCAATATGCCGTCGAAAGGCGCAACAAGAATACGGTCTTTCTGGCGCGATTGCACAGCGCGAAGCTGCGCCTTGGCTGCATTTACATTCCGGCGGGCTTCGTCAAGTTCTGCTTTGGAGACGGCGTTTTTCTCCGCGAGGCGTTCAATACGCTCCAGCTGTAGATCGGCTTCATTGGCCGTGGCCTCTGCGGCTTCGGTCAAAGCGGCTTGCTCGCGCTGCGCCAGAGACAGAAGCGTCTTACCTTTGCGCACGCGCTGACCATCGTCAAAATAGAGCGACTGCACGCGGTCCGCCGTATTGAGCGTCAGATCAACAACCTCATTTGGCTCTAGTGTGCCGAGCGCTTCGATGCGGACAGAGAAATCACGTTCCGCAACTTGTTCAGCAAAAACACTGGCGGGGCCGCGCTGCGCTTGCGCGTTTTGCGCAAACCCTAGCACCGCTAGGAGAATGAAAATGGGAGCGTAAAGCATCTGTCTCATTGTTCTCATCTTTATGTTGTTCATTTTAAATCCCGCCTAATTCTCTGTAGACCAAAACTGTCAGGCGGACAGTCTGTAGTTGATTTTCTGCCAGACGGTCTTGCGCCGCCAGCAGTGTTCTTTGCGCGTCAAGCACATCGAGAAAGTCATCAATGCCTTCTTCAAATCGTAGATTGGCAATCTCAAGAGCGGCGCGCGCTGCTGTTTCGGCTTGCACAAGGTCGCCGCGCCGCTTTTGCTCATTGAGGCGGTTAGATAAGGCCGTTTCAACATCCGCAAGAGCCTGTGTCACGACTTGCTCGTAGACACTATATGCGCGCTTGGTTTGCGCGTCTGCAATGTCAATTTCTGCGCGCACACGCCGCAAATCAGGACCTTCCCATCTTAGCGCTGGGCCAAATCCAAATCCAAAGCTAGAAAGCTGGTCAAGGCGGTTTCCATTTCCAAAAAGCGTGTTGATATCGGCGTTAAATGTCAGGGTCGGAAACAGCCGCGCGCGCTCTACGTCGCTCAAGGTGAGGCGGCGAGCAATATTCGTTTCGGCTTCGCGAATGTCCGGACGCCGCCGCAATAGGTCTTGGGGTGATCCGATGCCAAAGCTTGAGTTGAGTGATGGTATTGGTGCTGCGTCGCGCTTGAGGGACATAAGCGTGTTGTCGGGCGCTGACGCGTTCACGCCCGTTAACGCGGAGAGCCGGCTTATGGCGCTATCGATGACGGCCTCAAAGCGCGGTAAATCGGAAAGCGTGGTCCGGTATTGCGATTCCGCGCGGCTGACATCAAGTTGAGTCGCGCGCCCATTTTCAAAAAGCTGATTTAAAAGCTCCAAGGACTGGGCCTGCGTTTGCGCGTTTTCGCGCGCCACGGCGAGGCGTCTTTGCGCGCCGCGAAGGTCGACATAGGCCAGCGCTGTTTCGCTGCTAACGATGACGGCAATATCTTGACGCGCTTGGCGCGCGGCCTCAGCGTTTAGCTCCGCCGCTTTGATGCTTGCGGCGATGCGCCCGAAGGCATCATACTCCCAGCTCGCGCCAAGCGAGCCCGAAACCGTGGCAGCAATGTCTCTATTCGGGGCGCTTGCACGGCCAAGGTCGGCATTGACTCCGCTGCGCGTAGAATAGCTTCTGTCGAGTTGTTGACGCGCAAGTCCCGCATTTGCGATCGCAATATTCGCTTGCGCCACTTCTAGCTGCCGGTTCTCAGCCAATGTTTTTTCAATCAAATCTGTGAGCAAATCATCATTAAACCCCTCCCACCACTGGGCGGCAAGGGGAAGGTTGGCGCCCTCTGCGTTAAAGAATTGCTGCGGCGCGGAGGCTTTTGCTGCGGAGAGTGCGGAACTGTCAGGCCCTGGAGGCACGGCAATGCTGGCACACCCTGATAAGAAGAGTGCAAGCGCCGCCAAACCTGGGGTTCTCGTCGAAAGCCGCATCACAATTTTCCATCCTAAAAACCTAGTTACGCTTCTAGCGCTTAAACCGTTTGGATGTATGCTTAAACCGTTTGGATGTATAATTACAAAAGGTTGATTTTGCTGCTTGCCTAACGCGGCAAGGCAACGCCGTAATCACGTAAAAAGCTGGCCATTTCATCAAAGGCGTCATCGGCCTCGGGCAGCATGTCGGCAAATATTGGCCAGACGTGACACATATCTTCCCATGTTTGCAGTGACACAAGCGAGCCAGCGGCTTGCGCTTTATTGGTATATCGCAGGGCGTCATCATGCAACATTTCACTGGCGCTGGCCTGTATGAGCGTTGGCGGCAGGCCCGACAAATCACCCATGATCGGCGAGACGGTAGGGTGGGACGGCCGAATACGGGTGGCAATCCAGCTCCCGACCAAAAGCACGAAGCGCGGGATTTTTAGCATGGGCGCGACGAGCGGCTTGAGCATAATATCCGTTTCAAAATTGCGCCTGATGGAAGGGCTTTGCATTGTGCCGTCGACTGTTGGCGAAAGCGCGATGGCGGCGTCAGGCGTGCGCAGACCGCGCATTGAGGTCGCCCAGCGTATAACCATGAGCGTGAGGTTTCCGCCCGCGCTATCGCCCGCCACGGCGACTTTTTGCACGGCCTCTGGACCGCTCGGCCCATTGGCGACGATATATTTATAGGCCTGTTTGGCATCCTCTACGCCGTCGAGGCGTTTGTTCTCTGGGATGAGGCGGTAGTCAGGCGCGAATACCGCACAGCCAGTGCGCTTGGCGAGGTTATAGGTTATCGCGCGGTGGCTGATGGCGCTGCCCACGGCAAAGGCGCCGCCGTGTAAATAAAGGATGCGGCGGGTCGTATCAGTGTCGGGAAGGGAGGTCCACTCGCCCGAAATGATGATATTGCCCTTGCTTTCATAGCTCGCGCGGCGGCGATCGCACGGATCATCACGTTCGCTGCCAAAGGTCTCAAACCGCGCGCGCTTAGCCCTTAATGTGGCGACGTCTCCGCCCATTTTTGCAGGTTGGGTGAAATTCTTATCAAGGTATTCAAGGACTGTTTTTTGGCCCTCTGACGGAGGGCCTTTGAAGTTAACCTCATGCGGTGGGTGATCCCAACGCGAGAGGTCTTCGCCGCCTAAATGAAAGTGCACAAATATACCAATCGCCACAAAGGCAATAACAATCCCAATGAGTACAAAACCCATAACCAGTCCCCCAAAATCAGACGCCACAATGCACTTATTTTAACTTAGGGGAAGGGGCTATTTCAGTTGCCGCCGTGCAAATATAAGGAAGCGCTAGCCGCCGATTTTCGCAAGAAAACCTTGAAGCTTAGCCATAGCGGGAAAGCTGTTATCTCTTAGTCGCGCCATGATCGCCATCTTTTCCGTGTCGTCTTTGGAGATGGACTTGGCGAGCTTGGAGAAACCGTCAAGGCGATTGTTAAGTAACCAATTTCGTATCTCTTTATCTTGACCCCAATTATATTGGTTCATCATAAAGGCGGCGGTAAAACGCATGTAATCTGTGTCGCTATTGGGCAGAGGTACGACGCCGCAGAGCCTGTTTTTCTCAGCCTCGTCATCGCGAGACGCCTCGATATGAGCGATGAATGCCGCGCTAAAGACGGGCTGATAGCTGCGTACCATTTGCGGCGTAATCAGATCGCCTTGGAAAATGGGCTTAATCTCAAAGTTTTCAATGGCGCTGGCAGAGCAATCAATGTGCAGCGTATCGGGCGTGGTCGGAATTTCGCCCTTATCGAGTACAATTTTATCCGTTTCAATCGCGCTGACGCGGCCAAGGCGTATGACGTTTTTAATGCGGCGCAGTTCGGCGGCCTCGGCTTGGCTGATGGTTGCGCCGTGAAACATTTCAGGGCGCGTGTCCGTGTAAATGCGTAGAAAATAGCCGCAAGCCTCAAGTTTATCAAACATGTCCTTAATTGACTCCGCGCTGGCGATGCTCTCAAACTGCGCGGCTTGGGCTTCCATCGTGTCGCCGAAAAACTCAATGGTTGGCTGCGTGTTCTTGCGGTCAAT
>CAKZTE010000123.1 GCA_937923115.1 uncultured Caulobacterales bacterium
GAAAGCATAGAGATAACCTAGATGATTTGATTGTGGCTAGAATAAATGCGGTTGGTCAAAGAAAGCTAGTAACTCAATGGGTGCCTGCTAGCGATGCTCAGGCCGCAGAGGAATCATTTTTCAAGATAAACCAAGCGGCCACCCCATTAGACCCAACTGAAAAGATTATTTTGAGAACTCGCGCAACAGCTAGCTCCATAGCGGCTCGTGCTATCTCAAAGGGAGGAACGGGTCATGCCTACTGGTCACATTTCGGCAGAGAAAACCGCGTAAAAATACCAGAATTAGCGAAATCTATTTCCGATATGCTTTTTGAGCCGCCCATTAAGAGTGGCACTCTATCTCAGCAAGATGCCCCTCTGGGAGGTGTGGGGTATAATGTTTTGCAGATGTCATTTGAGCTAGTAAATAGACTAAATGAGGTTCCTAAGATGCGTGCAAATATGGCCGCTAGTAAAATCGCTGAAATGGAAGACGAAACAGGCGATGTAACAGTCAAATACCTAGAAAAAGTTAAACGCGATTTAGCTAGATTAACAGGTAACAGTCCAGACTCGCTTGGAATACACCCTTATGTCTACCTTTATTCAAGGGGTGGAGTGTATCAGGTTTCGTGTCTCTATGCGATGCTCGACCTAGCAAGAAAACTAACTAAAGACCCTTATGCGACGAAATTTAGAAATGTTAGAGAAAGCTTCGAAAGATATATAAGGGAAAATAAGTCCCACATATCAGAGATTGTTCACAGGTACGGATCGAAAGAAAAAAGCGCAAAGCCTATAACACTGTATTATCAGTTTATAATTGACACTTTAGTCGGTGGCAAAAACGTGGATGTTGCACTTAAGGAAAGTGAGAAGTTGAACTATGTTTTCGTTACCCCTCCAAATACAAAGGGCAAAGGAAAAGGCGCGTTTAATCGAGTAACTAAAAACGCTGTGTTCATAAGAACCGCTTTAGAAAATCTTATTCCATGCGGCATATGCTCAGGTGCGATACATTCCGGTAGCTTCGTGACTGACCATAAAGTCAGGCGAAGCGAGGGCGGCACGAATGAGGACAAAAATGGACAAGTAGTTCATCCTATTTGTAATTCACTTAAGGGATAATTTTCTTAATGAGCATATCTAACACTTTTTAGTATCACTTCAGCATGTTTTGGCCCTACCGCCATATCTGGAATGTTATTAGACTTAGTTAGAGCCTTATTTTCGTACAAGTTCGGCGGCTTGGCTAACGTCCCCTTCGAGGATTAATCCCCGTTTTAAAAACCTATGCGGCATTCCCTTGCGCCTCATGTGAACAGGCCGCCTTTGGGCGGGGCTGGGGCTTTAGCGAGGGGAAATCCTGTGGTTTTGCGCTCTGCCGTCCGATGAAGGGGGGGCGGACATGGGGTGTTGACGAGGCGTATACTTCGCACCTTTGATTGACGGTGTATTCTATGCCGCTATGACCCCCGCGCCTTTCAAATCTCAGCTTCTCTCTCGCGCCTCTGCGCGGGCATTGACCGTTTGTTTGCGATCGCGCCGAACGCCTGCCTCTGATACACCCGCCCTCGGGTTTATCGCGCGCATCCGCCTCTGGCTGTGCTTGCTTTGGGGCGGAAGCAAGGCCAGCGCAATTTACCGCGTTGAGAATAGGCCTTCGCTAAACCGGGCCGCCGCGCGGCTTAAGAAACGGGGCTTGCCGCTTGCGCGCGGCGGTAATCCTATTGCCGCTGTGTTGCGGCGCGTGATGGGGCGCGCGCGTTATCTGCGCTTCATTTATGACGAGTGCCTCACGGGCCGCGTGCGTTGGTGCTTTAGCGGTTGGAATTGGAAATGGCCCAAGCGGGTTTTCTATATAGAAAATCCGCTGACTCGGCGCAAAAAACGCGCCGCCTTAGCGCGTTCTTCTGAGCCGCGCGTAGAGCTTTCTCCTGACTAAATTTTTCGCGCCTCATTTCGCTTAAAATAGCGCTGCCACCTGCGGGCAGTGGGGAATGCCGCATGGGCGAACCCCTAAAAGACCTGCGATTAATCATAGTCAGCTCAGCCTCATGCGGTTATATGGAAGGGGTTCGATTTCGTAATTTCAAAATATTAGGTCCATAATGCAAAATTCCGTAGTTTCAAATTCGATGACACGATTGGCGCTCACCTTTGCCCTCATCGCGGGTACGCCCGTTTTTGCGACGGGCTGCGCGACGGCGGCCTATAATATTCAAGAAAAATTTGGGATAGAGAAGCGCGACATCCTTGTTGACCGCGTTGCAAACGTCGCAAGCGCGCAGACCGAAGCCAAAGAAGAATTTGAAGATGCGCTCGAAGCCTTTCGCGCAGTTGTTGCCGTTGATGCGGGCGAGCTTGAAAGCGTTTATGACGATTTGAAAGGCGCGTATAAAAGCGCAGATGCGGAGGCTGCAAATGTGCGCTCGCGCGTTGAGTCTGTAAAACGGGTCTCCAAAGATTTATTCAAAGAGTGGGAAGGGGAGCTTGGCCGCTATTCCGATGCTGGCCTTCGCCGCGCCTCCGAGCAGCAGCTTCGCGATACAGAGCGCAGATATGCTGCGCTGGTTGGCAAGATGGATGCAGCGACCGCGTCAATGGACCCTGTGCTTGCGGTGTTTAACGACCGTGTTCTTTACCTGAAACATAATCTAAATGCGCGCGCGATTGCGGCGCTTAATACTGAGACGGCGGTGCTTGAGGGGGATGTCGCGCGGCTGATTTCGGAAATGGAAACATCTATCGCGGCGGCTGATGCCTTTATCAAAGAGATGAACGGGACAGTTTAACGCCGTTCATTTTAACGCCGTTCATCCGTCTTGGCGTCATGCCAAAGCGCGTCCATATCCTCAAGGCTCATCTCCGTTAAGGCCTGCCCGCCTTGTTTTGCGCCGCGTTCGACATATTTAAAGCGCCGCGTGAATTTATCATTTGTGCGGCGCAGGGCGACTTCGGGATCAACGCCAAGTTTACGCGCGAGGTTGGTAACAGCAAATAACAGATCGCCCATTTCGTCTTCTATGGCGTCCATATCACCGCTGTCCGCGGCCTCTTTGACTTCCTGCGCTTCCTCGATGATTTTATCCATGACGCCGTCAAGATTTGGCCAATCAAAGCCGACGCGGGCCGCGCGCTTTTGCAGCTTCTCCGCCCGCATCAGCGCAGGCAAAGCGAGGGCAACATCATCAAGCAGGCTTTTGTCTTGGGACTCGTCTATGCCCTTCTCCGCCCGTTCCCGCGCTTTTACTTCTTCCCACTCAACCACTTGCTCCTCGGCGGTGCGCTTATGTCCATCGCCAAAAACATGGGGATGGCGGCGCACCATTTTGCGCACTAAATCATCGGTGACGTCATCAAGGCTGAACGCGCCGACTTCTTCGGCAATGCGCGAGTGAAAGACCGTCTGAAACAGCAGATCACCAAGCTCCTCGCGCAGATGCACCATGTCATTTTGCGCGATGGCGTCAGCCACCTCATAAGCTTCTTCGATTGTGTAGCGCGCAATATCAGCGAAACTTTGTTCGCGGTCCCACGGACATCCCTCAGGCGCGCGCAGTTTCTCCATTAAGGTTTTCACGCGCTCATAGGGCGTGTCTCCCAATTTCGAAACCTGTTTGTTTAAGTTGCTCACTTGTCTTTGGGCTTTGCCGCAAAGGTATAAATCACAAGTGCGCCCAGCACAGCGCCAGACAGACCGTAGCTCGCCCAGATGTAAAAGGCGTATTTCCCGAAATCGAGCATTTACAGCTCCGTTATAGTGGCTGTTGCGGCGGGGGCCGTGGGTCGCGCGGCTTTGGCTTTGGCAATGTCACGGCGAATACCGTTTATCGACAGCCAGCCAAACAAACAGGTGTAAGCTAGGGCCATAGTCAGAAGGGCGGTTATCATCTCGCCGGAATATATCGAATTGGCCTCGAGTTTAGAAATAGAGGCGGGCTGATGGAGGCTGTTCCACCATTCAACCGAGTATTTGATAATCGGGATGTTGATGAAACCAACCATTGCGAAAATACTGGCGAGACGTGCAGCGCGTTTCTTGTCTTCAATAACCGCCCAAAGCGCCATGTAAGCGAGATAAATAAACAGCAACACCAACACGGATGTCATGCGCCCGTCCCATTCCCACCATGTGTTCCAAATCGGTTTGCCCCACAGACTGCCTGTTGCGAGAGCGAGAAAAGTGAACGCGGCCCCCGGCAATGCAAAGGCTTTCGCAGCACTATCGGCGAGCGGGTGACGCCAGACAAAGCTTACGAGGCTCGCGGCGGCAAGGGCAGTATAGGCCATCATCGCGCACCATGCGGCGGGCACGTGGACATACATAATACGCGCCGCGTCACCTTGGTATTTTTCAGGCGGACTTTTGACGAGAGCGAAGTAGAGTCCAATGATGAACGCTACTATGGAAACCAGAGCAAATATCGGCGAAGCATATTTTGCAAGGCGTTCAAAACGGGCAGGATTGGCGAGATAGGAAATCATGGTTTACTCTATGTTTGCCGTTAATGCGGCGCCAGCCGCAGGTAGGCCTATGGCCATGGCAATGAGGCTTAGCCCCGCTAGTGCGCGAAATTCAAAAGCTAATATCCCAAAGCGCACATAGCTGTCCACTGCTGCCAGTCCGAAAATTAGAACGGGAATCAAAAAGGGGGCAGAAATTAGAATTATAAGAAATCCGCCTTTGCCGCGTTTTGCCATAAGCGCGCCTGCCATAACGCCGTAGGCGGCGAGCGCTGGTGCGGCAAAAGCTGCGGAGAGTGCCAGCCCCGCAATTCGCGACACTGACAGGCCGAGCATTGAACCAACAATGGGCAAAAGAACAAAAACAGGCCCGATAGTTAGCACAATAAACCCCGCCCATTTGGCTAAAGCAATCGCTAGAGGGGGGAGGCCGGTAAGAACGAGCTGTTCGAGGGTTCCGTCATTTAAGTCGTCGCTAAAAATATCACCAAAGGACAGAAGCGTGGCAAACAAAAGGGCAAGCCAAATGTAAGCAGGGCCAAAAGCTTCAAGCTGCGGCCCCTCGCCTCCTGCAGCGATAACGCAAAATGTCACGAAGAGCACAAAGAATATGACGCCCAAAAGCCATGCGCCGCCGCTACGCCACGCGAGCAAAATATCACGTTTTATGAGCGCGCCCATTAGCTGGTAGCCTTGAGAATGAGTTGACGGGTACGTAATCCATTCATGCGCGGGGCTTGGTGGGACGCGATGATGGCGCTGCCGCCGCGCGACACATGGCCGCCTATCAATTCATGGATAAGATTCACCCCCTCACTGTCCATAGCCGCAGTTGGCTCGTCCATAATCCATACGGGTTTTTGAGAAAGCATCAGGCGTGCAAGAGATAAGCGGCGCTTCTGTCCTGCCGATAGTTGCCCGCATGGCACATTGGCGCGTACAGAAAGCCCTACTGTCTTTAAAAGCGCATCAATCGAGGCTGTGCATTCCAAAATTTTCGCCCAAAACTCAAGCGACTCAACCGCTGTTAAATTAGGCTTAAACGCATCTTGATGGCCCTGATAACAAATGAGGTCATGGGGAGGGCAGTCAGCACCAGCAATCCTCCAGCATATGCCGCCGCTGTCAGCACGCGACAGCCCCGTCATAAGGCGTAGCAAGGAAGATTTTCCAATGCCATTGTCGCCGCCAATCCAAACGATATCGCCCGCGACTATCGAGAGGCTTATGCCTGCAAAAAGAGGATGTCCGCCGCGCGAGAGCGCGATTCTCTCAAGGGTCAAGGCGTGGTCAAGCCTCTTTACGCCGCCGGAAGCGTGAGCACTTAAATCTGTGGGGGCGTTCATCATAGCCTTGCTCTAACACGGCTGCGCGCTCCGCAAAATGGCCAAATTGCCGCCTTGAAAATAAAGGCTTTGTGTTTAAATAGGCACTATGGCTCCGAAACATAGAAATCGCCGTCTAGCTATCATTGCGCTCTGCGCCGGTGGGCTGGGCTTGGGGACGTGGTTGCTTTCGTCTGCACTGCGAGAAAATACAGAATTCTTCTATGATCCGAGTGAGGTTGCTAGTCCTATATTTGTTTCCGACAGTCCGCGCCTGCGCGTTGGGGGCTTAGTTGTCGAAGGCAGTGTTCGGCCGGGAGACGGTCTTCGAACCGAATTTGATTTGCGTGATTTTGAAGGCGAGGCGGAAGGTGTTGTTACGGTCAGCTATACAGGCGCCTTGCCTGATTTGTTCCGTGAGGGGCAAGGTATAGTTGTTGTAGGCACGCAGTTTGGTTCTGGCCGTATCGAAGCAATGCAGGTTCTCGCCAAACATGATGAAAATTACATACCTGCCACTTAGTAAATTAAGGCTGGTATGTTCAAGTGGCGGGCCGCAGTTACGATGTGGGGCGATACCACGACCCGCCTGTCCACGAGAACCGAGGACAATCTCTATATGGCAGACTGATCTCTATTTTGGAAAACAATTGCGTGAGGTATCGTAAATAGCGGGTCAAAATCGCTTGCTTTGCTATTATGTCGCACTACTCAAATAGACTTTCGTTGAAAAAACAACTATAAGATGACTGCAATGGTTGCAATGCTGGGTTCAAGCGCATGAATGCCGCGTTGATTCCGTCAAGTCGTTGTTTAAAAGCATTTTGTGAAACACGATTCGTCAGATTTAATTATCGTTGGCGCGGGCCTGTCTGGCTTGCTGACGGCGTGGTATGCGCTGGACCGTAATCCGAGTTTGAATATCACAATCATAGAGGCCAGCGGACGTATTGGGGGTGACCATACGTGGTCATTTAACCGCTCTGATATTCGTGAGGATTTGCAAGATTTCATTGCGCCTTTTATCGCGAAAAACTGGCCGCGATATGACGTGAAATTCCCGCGGCGCGAACGCACCCTCGACATTCCTTACTGCACAGGTAATTCGGATACGCTTCGAAAATGCGTTCAGCCCTTCATCGATGGGGGACGTCTTAAAGTTCAACTTAGCACCCCCGTAAAATCCTTGACCAGCAGGACGGTCACACTTGAAACTGGCGATGTCATCAAAACAAAGTGGGTGCTCGACGCGCGTGGGTTTGAACCGCGAGATGATGTCTTTCTCGGCTATCAAAAATTTGTGGGTCGGACGATTAAGACGAAAAAGCCGCATGGTCTTGAGCATCCGATAATAATGGACGCGACCGTGCCACAGCTTGGGGGTTACCGATTTGTCTATTGCTTGCCATTTTCAGTTCACGAAATTCTTGTCGAGGACACCTATTACACAGACGGCGCAGAGCTTTCAGAAAATGAAGTCGCCGCACGTGTAGATGATTATATCAACGCCAAAGGCTGGGGCGATCATG
>CAKZTE010000124.1 GCA_937923115.1 uncultured Caulobacterales bacterium
GCTTTAATCTCTTTGTCGATAACCTTGAGAGAATCATCGTCAGCCCATTTCTCAGCGAGCAATCGCGCTTTGACCATATCAATCGGGTCGCGTTCGCTGCGCGTTTTTTGCACCTCATCGCGTGTGCGGTACTTCGCAGGATCCGACATAGAGTGACCGCGGTAACGATAGGTTTTCATCTCTAAAATCATCGGGCCTTTGCCGTCGCGGGCTTGTTTGATGGCTTTTTTCGCCGCGTCACGCACCGCGAGGACATTCATGCCGTCAACCTGCATGCCTTCGATTTCAAAAGAAGAACCGCGTTTGAAAAGCTCGGTCTCAGCAGAGGAGCGCTCAACCGATGTCCCCATGGCGTATTGGTTGTTCTCAATCACAAAGACGACAGGCAAATCCCAAAGTTTCGCCATGTTAAACGTCTCGTAAACTTGGCCTTGGTTGGACGCGCCGTCACCGAAAAAAGCGAGGCTAACTGCCCCGTTGTCCAGATACTTATTGGCAAAACCGAGCCCTGCGCCGAGAGGCACTTGCGCGCCAACAATGCCGTGACCGCCGTAGAACTTCTTTTCCGTACTGAACATATGCATTGAGCCGCCTTTGCCGCGTGAATAACCGCCGCTGCGCCCCGTAAGTTCGGCCATGACGCCGCGTGATTCCATTCCGCAAGCCAACATGTGGCCGTGGTCGCGGTAACCCGTTATCATCTGATCACCGTCTTTCATGCCTGCGCGGCAACCCGTCACGACGGCTTCCTGCCCGATGTAGAGGTGACAAAAACCCGCGATTTGGCCCATGCCGTAAAGCTGTCCTGCTTTTTCTTCAAAGCGGCGGATAAGCAGCATATCGCGATAATATTGCAAAAGCTCCGTTTTATTGGTCTTTAATGCCGCAAGCGTTTTAGATTTTGCCAAAGCCATCACCTTTGTTTTATATGTAAAGTAAATTTACAAAAATATATAATTACAGCTGTTTTATGGCCCTAATTATGGCGATGGGTCAAGCCAAATAGTGAATTCGTTTGGATGTGAATTAAATAAAGTTTCTCGCGATTTTATATCGAGACTATCGAGAACAAGCGGATTGGAACGCAGGTTATCTGCACGGGCCTCGAGGGCGTTTCGCTGCGTCCTTAAGGCATCAAGCTCAGCGGTGGATGTTTTGATGTCCGACTCATAATCAACCCAACGCATAAGCCCCTGATTGCCAGAGAGCGCATGAAAGGCGAGGTAGAAATAGAAAAGGCACAGCGCAAGAACGGGCCATTTCGTCCGTAAATTCCAAACATATGAGAGACGAGCGCGCATATGCGCTATCTATGCTAATTATGGTGAATAGGGGGTAAAGACGCCCCTTATCACGGCATGAATTTAGCTTAAATCACGCGAATAGTGCCAATATTAAGAATAAAAGCGTCCCGACAGCTAAAGCACTTAATGTTTTGCGGCGATAGGCCCGCGCCATTAGGCCGACAAGGACGCCGCCGAAAACAACACCTATAAGGCCAATTGCAACGAGTTTTTGATAGGTCTTAAACAGCTTCGGGCCGTGCCCCTTATGAAGTTCTATCATCGATCCCTGAAAATCAGGAGTTACGCGAGAGGCAGTGAGCCCCTGCGGCGTTTGGACAAATTCCAGATACGTTCGGCTTGTGGGGCGCAGGTGAATTTTAGTTGCGCCGCGGTCCTTCACATAGCTAAATTTATGGTCGATTCCAGCCTCGGCCAGCAGCGCTTTCACGTCGGCGTCTATCGTCGGACTTTTAAAATCAAGTGACGCCTGCGCGGGCAGGTCAAGAGGCACCGCTTTGAATTCGCCTTTATTGCCAATGAGATACAATCCGCCAGAGATTGCCATAAGCAAGAATGCTGGCGCAAGAAAGCCCGCAAACAATAAGTGCAGATTAATAAGCGTTTTGCGAAACTTTGGGTTTTCCATGTCACCATCCCTACAGAAAAAGGCTCTGAATTTCAGAGCCTTTTATTAACTTTATTGCGAATGATTTGCAAGTCGTGACTCGCTACCGCTATTGCTCGTTTACGGCAGTACACTCGTACCCGCGTAATGGGCCATTTCGCCAAGCGTCTCTTCGATACGAAGCAGCTGGTTATATTTGGCGAGCCGATCAGAACGCGCAAGTGAGCCAGTTTTAATCTGGCCGCAATTGGTCGCAACAGCGAGGTCAGCGATTGTGGCATCTTCTGTTTCGCCGCTGCGGTGGGACATAACAGATGTAAAGCCAGCGCGGTGGGCAAGGTCTACGGCGTCAAGCGTTTCAGACAATGTCCCAATCTGATTGACCTTAATAAGAATAGAGTTAGCCACGCCGCGATCGATCCCTTTAGCGAGACGGTCAGGATTAGTCACAAACAAATCATCCCCGACAAGTTGGCATTTGTGGCCAATACGGTCAGTGAGTGCCGCCCAGCCGTCCCAATCATCCTCATCCATCCCGTCCTCGATGGAGATGATAGGGAATTTATTGAACAAGTTTTCGAGGTAATCAACAAACCCTTCAGACGTCAAAGACTTACCCTCACCTTTCAGCTCATATTTGCCATCAACGTAAAATTCACTCGACGCCACGTCCATTGCGAGGAAAACGTCTTCGCCCGGTGTGTAGCCTGCGGCTTTGATCGCGCTCATGATATACTCAAGCGCAACTTCGGAGGAGGCAAGGTTTGGCGCAAAGCCCCCCTCGTCGCCTACATTTGTATTGTGGCCGTCCGCTTTCAACTTCGCTTTCAGCGCATGGAAAATCTCTGCGCCCATTTGTAGGGCATGTGAAAATGTCTTCGCGCCAACCGGCATGACCATAAATTCTTGGACATCAATCGGGTTATCAGCATGCTCACCGCCATTGATGATGTTCATCATAGGAACAGGCAAGGTGTAAGCGTTTGAGCCGCCGACATAGCGATAAAGCGGGACGCCTTGGCTGTTGGCAACGGCTTTGGCGAGTGCGAGCGAAACGCCAAGCATGGCATTTGCACCGAGGCGCGCTTTGTTCGGCGTACCGTCAAGGTCGATAAGGATTTGATCGATGCCGCGCTGATTCTCGGCATCAAGGCCGTATAGCGTGTCAGCGATTTCTGTATTGACGTTCATGACGGCTTTCAGCACGCCTTTGCCGCCATAGCGCGACTTATCTCCATCACGCAGCTCCACGGCCTCGTGCTTGCCTGTGGACGCGCCGCTTGGCACAGCCGCACGACCAAAGCCGCCGTCACCGAGAGTCACGTCGACTTCGAGGGTAGGATTGCCCCGACTATCGAGTATCTCTCTGGCGAAAATGCTATCAATTTCAACCATATAACTCTCCGTCGGTTGCTTAAATTACGATTTTGGGGTCAGCACCTGGCGACCGCGGTACATGCCGGTCTTAAGATCAATGTGGTGTTGACGGCGAAGCTCGCCGCTCTGTCCGTCTTCTACGTAGTTTACTGCTGATAGACGATCATGGGCGCGGCGCATACCGCGGCGTGAGTTCGAGATTTTACTTTTTGGGACAGCCATCGGGGCCTCCTAAGTTAAATATGACAATGCATCGGATTAATGCAAAACAGCCCCATATCCACAAGGGCCGCCGAAGTTGCGCGCTAACTAGCCGATTTGATGGGGGGTATCAAGGGGAATGTGGACCGTTTTACCTCTTGGGTGACATCCAGTTTTAATTCATCACTTTACAAATGACAACGCTGTCATATTGTGGAGAAATAAAACTCAAAGTTTCGGGGATGAGAATGGTCAACAAAAATCAACTGCAATTGACCTATCGTGACCGATTGAAACTTTTGACAGGAGCGGCAGGCCTTGCGGCCCTAACGGCTTGCGGAGGCGGCGGGTCATCGTCGCCAACACCGCCATCTGGCGGTACGCCTCCCCCTGCTCCGCCGACGCCGCCTGTCTCAACAACGCCTGTGGATGGCCTATTGCGCGACACCTTCAGAAATAATTTCGTCGTCGGCGCGGCTATCGGCAGCGCGCAAATAGCCGAAGGCAGTGAAGACGCCGACATTCTCAGTAAACAATTTAGCTCAATCACAGCCGAAAATCTGATGAAACCAGACGCCCTCGCCCCAACTGAGGGCACCTACACCTTCGAGGCGGCAGACGCGCTGATTGCCTTTGCCGAAGCTAATAACCTTCAGGTTCGTGGCCATACGCTTTTATGGTACCGCGCAACGCCCGACTATTTCTTCGAAGGCACAAGAGAAGAGATTAAAGCGCGCCTTCAAAAGTACATTACCGATGTTGTGACCCACTTTAAAGGCAGGGTTTACGCCTGGGACGTTGTAAATGAAGCGATTAGCGACGGCGACGGCCCGACAGCGCCTTACCGCGATAGCAATTGGTATCAAGCGGCAGGCGGGCCAGACTATATAGATTGGGCCTTTGAGGCCGCGCGCGCGGCCGACCCAGATGTGAAGCTCTTTATCAATGACTATAACACAGAGCTGGCGGGCAAACGCGCCCGTCTTGTTACGGTCGTCGAGGACTTGATTGCGCGCGGTATTCCGCTCGATGGTGTTGGCCACCAAGCCCATATCCAGCAATCAACATCGGCGGCTGATGTTTTTGCGGGACTGGACGCCTTTACAAATATGTTTGCAGGCCTTGAAAACCATATCACGGAGCTGGACATCTCAGTCTATAGCGATCCTGCCAGCTGTTTTGATAATGCAACAGGCTGCCAGCCAAGCGTTGGCAATACGCTTCCGGCGGCGCGCGCGCGCGAGCAAGCGACGCGCTACCGCGAATTGTTCAGCGGCTTTGCCGCCCGCAGCAATCTGACATCTGTAACGCTTTGGGGTCTTACTGACGACGCTTCATGGCTCAATAGCTTTCCCGTGGATCGTCCAAATTACCCACTTATATATGACAGAGACCGTGACCCTAAGACTGCCTTTCTCGCAATCACAGATCCCAATTACGTGATTTAATTAGCGGTACACCGCCGCAGGTAAGCTCAGTCTAGATCCTTGGAACGCACGCGCCCGCGTAAGGATTTTGTTTGGCCGCGCTCTGCTTTCTTCTTAAGCCGCCGTTTTGTTGCGCCCCATGTCGGGCGCGTCGGGCGGCGCGTTGGCGCAACGTATAGCGCTTTGACCAAAAGGGCCTTGAGGCGCTTGAGCCCATCCTCGCGGTTACGCTCTTGGACACGGTGATTTTGCGCCTTAATGATGATAAAGCCAGAGTCCGTAATGTTATTATCGCGAAAATTTGCAATGCGCTCTTTTTGGACATCACTTAGCTGCGCGCTGTTTTGAAAATCAAAGCGGATATGCATGGCGCTGCTAGTCTTGTTGACGGCCTGCCCGCCGGGACCTTGCGCGCGGATCGCCGTGAACTCGATATCAGATAAAGGTATCGACACGCGGTTCGTGATTTTTAAAACATCGGACATAGTAGAATACATACGCGGCTGGGGCCTAAAAGTCGTCTTTTATTCGCGCATTAGAACAGCGCGAAAGTGCCGCTAGTTAATCAGCTCAAGCCACTCATCTTCGGTCATCGTTTTCACGCCAAGATCGGCGGCTTTCTTAAGTTTGCTACCCGCGCCAGGACCCGCGACTAAAATATCGGTTTTTGCGGATACACTCCCCGAGACCTTTGCGCCTAATGCGGTCGCCCGCGCTTTCGCTTCATCGCGAGAAAAGCGCTCTAACTTTCCCGTAAACACAACCGTTTTTCCGGCTACAGGACTATCACTCGCAGGCGGCTCTGCGTCGACGACCGTAATATTCTTTAACAGGTTTTCAACCATCCGTGCATTACTGGGCGCATTGAAAAAATCAACGAGTGACCCCGCCGCAGCTTCGCCCATTCCGTCAACAGAAATAAGGTCAACCCATGCCTCGCCAATGTGATGCTTTGCCGCTTCTAAGGCGTTTTGCATTTTCTGCCATGACAAATAATGCTTGGCGATTAAATCTGAATTTCCTTGTCCAACATGGCGAATTCCAAGGGCATACAGCGCGCGTGCAAGGGGGATTTCGCGGCGCGTAAGAATAGCTTCAAACAATTTAGCCGCGCTTGTCTCGCCCCACCCGTCCCATGTTTCTAGCTTTATCTCTGCGTTGCGGGCTTCTAGCGTGAAAATATCAGCAGGCTCTTTAACCAATCCCTTTTCATAAAACACTTCAATCT
>CAKZTE010000125.1 GCA_937923115.1 uncultured Caulobacterales bacterium
TATAGCGTTTGGAGCTTTGGCCTCAAACGCTATATTTTTGGGGTCTAACCGCCAACAAGTAGCAGTGATATTTTGGGGACGTAAGTGACCACTAAAAGGCACAGCAAAAGAGCAATGTAGAATGGCCACATCGTCTTGACCGTATCTTCCATTCGAATTTTACCGACAGCGGCACCGACGAATAAGACTGTCCCAACTGGCGGCGTAATGGTTCCGATGCCAAGGGCCAGCATCATAATCACCCCGAAGTGAACGGGATCGACGCCTATTGTTGTCACGACAGGCAAGAAGATGGGCGTGACGATAATAATAAGCGGGGCCATATCCATAAATGTACCCAGCACCAATAGGCAAATGAGCACCATGAGCAGGATTATCGTTGGCGAGTCCGTTGCGCCCAATATGAGGTTTGACATCATCAGAGGGGCTTCTAGGAGCGCCAGGAGCCAGCCAAAAGCCGCTGCTGATCCGATGATAAGCATAATCATGGATGTGGTTTTAGCTGAATTTATGACCGCAGCTTTAAACTCAGCTATGCCAAGTGATCGGTAGAGGAACACGCCGATGATGAGCGTATAGACGATTGCCACAGCAGAGCTTTCTGTCGGGGTAAATACCCCGCCTAGAATACCCACGACAATAATGACGGCTGTCAAAAGGCCAGGTATTGCGCCAATCAAAGAGTAGAAAAGCGATTTGAAGCCTGGGAAGACCCCCTTGGGGTAACCCTTCTTGCGCGCGACCATGGATACAACAGCCATGAGTGCCAAGCCGCAAAGGATACCCGGCAAGATACCCGCAACGAACAAGTCCCCTATGGATATTGATACGCCAGAGGCCGCCGCGTAAATAATCATGTTGTGGCTGGGCGGCAGTATTAGTCCCAATATGGCGGCTGAGCAGGTCACGTTTACAGCAAAGTCACGATCATATCCTTTTTCTTCCATAACGGGAATCATTGTTGAGCCAATCGCCGAAACGCTTGCGACAGCGGAGCCTGAGACGGCACCAAACATCATGGATGCACCAACATTGACATGACCAAGGCCGCCTCGCACGCGGCCAAATAGCCCTTCTGCAACTTTAATCAAGCGCGCCGCGATACCTGTTTGAGTCATCAAATCCCCCGCAAAAACAAAGAATGGGATCGCCATTAAGGTGAAGACGTCAATTCCCGCTGAAAGGCGTTGTACGGCAACGAGGGGGTTTAACCCAAGGAGCGCGAAGACGATCATAGAGGATATAAGAAGCGCGAACGCCACGGGCACGCGAATACATAGCAGGCCAATGAGGCTCAGGAGAAGAGCGAGTAATTCCATTCTAATTCACCTTCTCAGATATTGTCTCAAGTTCGGGCTTCGTCGCAGATATTCCGAACAAATGAGCGAGTGAAAACAGAGTAATGAGCGCGCCAGCAATCGGGAGCGGCAGTAAGGCAAGTCCGCGCGGCAATCCCAGTGAGGGTATATCAAACGCCCACAGCGTTGTCGTAAGCTGAAACCCTGCCACGACCATGACAAGGCCAGCCAGCGCAACGGCAAGATAGGCGGCTGAGTCGATGCCTTTCTGGAAACGTTCTGGCATGGCGTCACGAACGGCGTCGATACGAATATGAAAACGCTCATGAACCCCTGTCGCGGCACCAAAAAATACTAAATAGGCCAGCAAAACTAAAGACAACCGCTCTGACCATGCAGGGCTGTCATTGAAGAAGTAACGGGCAATCACTTGATAAGAAATGATGGCTGTCATCGCAACGAGGCAGGCGCAACTTATGAATAGCGAAATGCGGCTCAATGTGTCTAAAGTTTTTCTCATATCCCGGCCTCCCCGATGCGCTCAATTTCAGCAAGATAGGTTTTTAGGTCTGGCGTCACGAATTGCTCATAGACTGGGACCATCAACTCTCGGAATGGGTCACTGTCAATATCGGAAAGAATTTGACCGCCATTTTCAATCAATGTCGCTTTAGAGGCTTCAACGCGGGCATCCCATAGGCTTCGCATGACGCCCACGGAATGACGCGCCGCGTCCTTGATTAACGCTTGATCTGCCTTTGAGAATTGCTCCCATGTTCTCAGGCTCATGATGAGCATGTCGGGGGCCCTGAAATGCCCTGTTTCGGAAAAATAAGGCGCGACTTCATAGTGCCGCGTACTAATGTAGCTAGGCCAGTTATTCTCTGCCCCATCGATGACCTTTTGCACGAGGCCTTGGTAGACTTCACTAAAGTTCATCGGAGTCGGGTTGGCTCCAAGCGCTCTCATGGTTGCTAAGAAAATATCTGAATTGGGCACTCTAATTTTCTGCCCTTCGAGTGCTGAGGGGTGGGGGATTGGGCGTTCCGTCGTGTAAAAACCGCGTCCTCCCGTATCGTAGATTGCGAGACCACGCAGATTAAAAGCCTCGAGAGACTCCATGATGACTTGGCCGATTTCACCGTCAATTACTTCGCGTTGATGCTCCGTAGATCGAAACAAGAATGGCAGGCTGAAGAGTTTTGTTAAAGGTGCGATATTGTTAAGCGCTGCGCTGAACGTGCGCGTCATGTCCAGACCACCAAACATGGCGATTTCGAGCGTGCTGCCCTCGGAGCCAAGCTGACCGCCAGGATAGGATTTTACGCTAAGCCGTCCGTTTGTCTTTTCTTCAAGATATTTGCCAAGGGCCTTAACCGCTTCAACCGTTGGATAGCCGTCTGGCAAAGAGTCGGTTGAATAAAGTACGCGTTTCGCGTCAGAGGCGTTATTCGAGCAGGCCGTTAGAGCAAGTGAACCGCTAACAAACAGCTTGCCAAAATCGCGGCGGTTTGTTGGTCGTCCCGCTTGTCTCATATTGGAAAATAGCTGCGATGAAGCTTTTGCGTTATTTTTTGTCATTCCCCAGACCTATCAAATTTAATTGGTCATACCGATTTTAAAAATTGGTATTCATTATTTGTATGTCTCTGCTAACTATATTTTCTATTGCCGTAAAGGGCTAACACAGATGTCGCCAGCTATTAGGGCGTTACTGTGAGACGTTTCGCAAGTTGATAGTCATATAGTGAGGGTATGTCTTCCATAGAGCCGTTAATGCGTTCCATATAAGGCGACGGGAAATATTCTACGTTAAAAGTCCGATTGCCTGATACGCCGACAATACGAGCATCAGGTCCTTCTGCGAGCCCTTCAAGACGCACCGTTTCGTCGCGGTCTGCGCCGCTGCGGACATTTACTTTTAAGTTCCATGTCGTGTTGTAACGGCCATGACCGGGTTGCCAGTAGCCTGCGCCGCTACCATTCCAGACAGGGTAATATGCCCCCTTGTCGCCGCGCATCGCGTCGACGTTAAGCGTGATATTATCAAAGAGGTTCTGATGATTTGCGCCAGCATGCTGATCTAATACAGCACCTTTATTGACCACTGCATTTTTAAACACGCATTTTGTCGATTGCGTGTTCACGCTGAGGGAGTGAACGGGAGAATTGTTCACTATCAAGTTTTCAATCAAGACGTTATGCACATTTCCCGCATGAACAGAATAGTGCGCACCTCTGTTTCCGGTTGTCTCCATATTCTTGATTGTGACATTCGCGCTATTGTAACTTAAAACTCCGCTGTCGCCATTGTGGACTTTAATATCACGCAACCAGCCGTCATAAACGCTGGTAAGATAGATGGCATTATAGCCGCGCTCGAGGTGGTGGCCGAAATATGGGGAGTCTGGGAAAGTAATCTGCAGGTCTTCGATGCCGACATCCGTGAGGTGGTCCCACTTTGCGAATTGTGCAGGAATATCTTGTGAAATTTCGTGCAACAAAGGATCGCTAAGAGTTACGTCATTGCTGGACACGCTTACAATTTTTGTTTTCTGGCGGATTAAGGGTCTTTCTGGAAATGTCCAGTGATGTGACCCTATCTTCACATTTGTCTCGCCATACATCTCAGTCAATAAGGCTCCCGTTTCGCCTTTTCGGTTTAGCCACTGTAGTTCCACAACATCGCCAATCTTAAGACTTCCCGCGTTATCAACTCTGACGGTTCGGCTTCCGGCTTTACCTTTGACAGCCTCTGTTATAACAGTGATTTCTGGGTCTTTTTCTTCGAGATAAGACGCGGCCCGGGTGCCCTCTTTTTGAATCCAAATAAGCCCGCCACTCCAAGAGTATTCCGAGAAAAGTTCATCAACATTCTTGTTTACCTCTCTTTGCCGCTTGTCATATTTCTGGAGGTATTCTCTGAGTTCATCAAGCTTGTCGCTTTTGTCAATCATTTGCAACGGACGTGGAAAATGTATCTCAGTGCCTTTTGCGCCAGAACCCGCACCGCGAACTACAATATTGCTCCTCGAAATCTTCAAGACTTCGGTAATAATGATCTTCCCTTTCGGGAGCTTAACAATGACGGGACCTCGGGTTTTATGAGCGGCCTCAAAAGCCTTGAGCATAGCCTTAGAATCGTCAATGTCATCGTCCGCTATGACGCCATGCTTTGTGACATCGATCACTCTTCCCTTGAGTGTTGGAATGTCTCCTACGCCGTTATTGTACCCTGCATAGGAAAAGTCCGGCAAATAATGCTGAGCACTGACGGTTGGATTATTTATAATCTCTACCGGCCCGTCATTATCCGCCGCGGCCGCCAATGGGAATGTCGCCAATAGAGAGGCCGTTGTAAGCAACGTCAGGCCGCGGTCAAAATGTGAGGGTTTCATGGTGAACTTCCTTTGTTTCATATCGTGCCATTGGGTGCCCTTTGGCGCGCATGCGTAACCGAGTGTATTGACAGCGGCTGAGCGTAAATCACAAGATCAATGGGATAGCTCCCGTGCATTCTATTTTGTCATCCCATTCATCTACCATTTTGGTAACATGGCGAAATTGGTTGTCAATGTGATTCATCCGCTTGAATTGTAATGCTGAAATATTGGTATGACCAATACAGCGCTGCATATTAACTCAAACCATATTTGGGATGTGCGGATTTATGAATTGCCCCAAAGTCATGAGGCCGGTTACGGAAGTGACCTCGGGGTTGGGTCAGCTGTGAAAACAATGGGTTCTGCGCCCGCGTGCGCAGTTTCTGTGTGCAGCACCAAAACTTTGGGCTGAAATAGAATCTTTGAGTTGCATATCTTGTATCACGAAGCTGTGATAATTTTATTCTTTACCAAATGGTTTATTATTTCTATATGGATTGAGCAGGCGGGAAAAGCCTCTAATTTTTGAACTGTAATAGACCAATTGGTCATGAATAGGAAGAATTAAAATGTCAAAAAGAATAACACTTGCATCTCTTGGTGTCACAGCTCTTGCCTATACGGCTCACGCTTACACAACTTCACAATCGGACAAGGTCGACATCGGGAAGGTTTCCCCGGTTGTTGAATATGTTGCGAACAATACAACTCTCCTGTCAGCGGGTAATTTTGACGGCCGTTCTGATCACATTACAACGGGCAAAGTTAAATTGGAAAAAACGTCGACGGGTTATCAGATCAGCTTTGCAGCCGATTTTTATTTGGACGGCGCCCCTGACCCTGTTGTCGCTCTGGGTAAGGGGGAAACTTTTAATGTCGCGAATAAACTCGGGAAGTTAAAAAATAAAACGGGCCGCCAAGTTTATCAACTCCCCGCAGGTTTCACACCTGAGCAGTTTTCCGAAGTCTATGTCTGGTGTGAAAAGTTCTCTGTGCCTCTTGGCGTCGCAAAACTTAACGCCGCTTAAACTCATTCTTAAAACTCTAAATCCTTTGAAAGAAACTAAAATGACTAAATCCATCGTATTATATACCAAGGGCTACTGCCCATATTGTAAGGCCGCGAAAGCGCTACTCACTGAAAAAGGCGTGTCGTTTACCGAGTTTGAAATTACAAACGATGACGCCCTGACAGCCGAAATGGTGAA
>CAKZTE010000126.1 GCA_937923115.1 uncultured Caulobacterales bacterium
ATTTCGCAACACTCGGCGTGATAGCCAGCTCTATTGAAAACGTCGCCGTCGAAATCCGTCACCTCCAGCGCACCGAAGTCCTAGAGGCAGAAGAGTTCTTCTCTAAGGGCCAAAAGGGCAGCTCGGCTATGCCGCATAAGCGCAACCCTATTTTGACGGAAAACCTCACGGGTCTTGCGCGCCTTGTGCGTATGGCGGTCACGCCTGCCATGGAAAATGTAGCGCTTTGGCATGAACGGGACATTTCGCATAGCTCGGTTGAGCGCGCGATTGGCCCTGATACAACTGTGCATCTGGACTTTGCGCTGCACCGCCTTGCGGGCGTGATTGAGAACCTCGTGATTTATCCCGAGAAGATGGCGGATAATATGAACCGCCTTGGCGGACTGCATAACAGCCAGCGTTTCCTCCTCGCCCTTACCCAAGCGGGCGTGTCGCGCGAAGAAAGCTATAGCCTCGTGCAGCGTAACGCCATGCAGGTCTGGGAACTATTCCGCACAGGCGGTAATGCTGGCGAAGGCGCGTTCCTGAATTTGTTACTCAAGGATAAGGACGTGATGAGCCGCCTCTCAGAAGATCAAGTGCGCTCTATGTTTGATGATGAGTACCATATGAAACATGTCGACACGATTTTCGCGCGGGTATTTAGCTAAGAGTTATCCGCCCTATATGGCATCCAATTCACTCAGTATTGGCGATCAATATAGCGCAATAGCAGATTGGTGGGACGCCCATCATTTAGAGTCTGATTACGGCACCGCTCAAGTAACCCGCGCGCTGAAATTTACGCAATCGGGCGGGACAGCCCTTGATGTTGGCTGCGGCTCTGGCGGGCGCCTAATACATTTGCTTGAAAGAGAAAACTTCGATGTCACGGGCCTTGACGCCTCTAAGAAAATGATAAGTTTGGCACAAAAGAGCCACCCCGCCGCCCAATTTATCCACGGCGATATACGGCTATGGCAGAGCGAGAAGACCTTCGATTTTATTCTAGCTTGGGACAGCCTGTTTCATCTTCCGCTGATCTCTCAGAAACCTATTTTGGAAAAACTTTGCGGGCTCGTATCAGAAGGCGGGGTTATGATACATTCATTGGGCGACGATAACGGCGAGCATAAGGACGAATGGCGGGGGCAGACCTTCCATTACAGCTCGATTGGCATTGCCGCGAACTTAGAGATCTTAGGCCAATGCGGCCTGTCCGTGCGGCACGTAGAGCTTGATCAATATCCGGAAAAGCACGCCTATATCATTTCGCAGAAGTTACCTAAATGCTAAGGCCTATTGCGCCCTAGCGCGTCATGGCTTTCGACCCAGTGGCCGGCGACGACGGCGGCTGAGAGGGATATTTCCCCTGCAAGCACAGCCGCGCCTATAATTTCGCAAAGTCGTTCGACCTTACCCGAGCCATAGCAGTCCATAATCTCAAGCGCTTCGCGTTGCGTCGGCAATCCTGTTCCGCCGCCATAAGTGGCCACAATCACGGACGGCAAGGTGATTGACCAATAGAGATCGCCGTTCTCGCGCAATTCCATATAAGTGATACCCGCTTGGCTCTCAGCAACATTGGCCGCGTCTTGGCCTGTGGCGATAAATATGGCCGCCAGCGCATTGGCGGCGTGGAGGCCATTATTACTTGTTCCCGCGAGCATGCCGCCGACCATAGAGACTTGGCGCACGTCATAAATGGCTTTTGTGCTCGCATGCATGATGCCTTGCATTTGCGCTGCAGGAATAACGGCTTCGGCCACAATACGTGCGCCGCGAGAGTGCAGCGTGTTTAGGTGGCTGTGTTTTTTGTCCGTGTCGATTGCGCCCGATAGCGTGTAGGACATAGCATCAGTGCGAGCAGGATAATTCTCCATTATCCAGTTACACGCCGCTTGCGCCGCTTTGCCAGACATGTTCTGCCCTGCCGCGTCGCCCGTCGTAAAATTCATACGCAGATAGCGCAGCCGCGCCACGCCGTATTGTTCTATGTGGGACAGCTTGCCAATGGAGGTTGTGGCTTCGGCGGCAGTGCGCACGCCGTCCAGATTAGCCGTCAGCCACTTACCAAAGTCGCGGGCCTCTCTGGCATCGGCGAAGTAAAATACAGGCGCGCGCTGCATGAAGCGCTCCACCACAGTCACCTTTACTCCGCCGCACGCCGTCAGCAGCCGCATGCCGCGAGAGTAACTCGCGACGAGTGTCCCTTCGGTTGTTGCCATCGGCACATAGACAGAGCCGTCTATATGCTCCCCGCGCACATGAATTGGTCCCGCGAGGCCAATCGGCACTTGGGCAACGCCAAGCATATTTTCTATATTTCCGGGCAAGGCGGCGGGCGGGATTGTCCCTGCGCTGATGTGGGGTATGGCCGCGCCTGTCTGCGCCGCGACAAAAGCTTGGCGCTCGCCAATCATTTTATCCGTAAAGTCATTGGTTTTATCGCGCGGTATTTTAGGGAGCTGTATCATAGCACGACTATAGGCGTTTCAGGCGCCGCGTATAGGCCGCATATATATAGCTGTTAAGGGACGATGACGATGTCCTTTGCCAATATCATCTTATCTTTATCCGTGACCTCAATACGATAAGTGCCCTGCCTCAGCGCGAGCGGTTTATCCGCATGCGGCGCGCGATAAATCATATCTTCAGCAACCGCGTCCTTTATGCGTTTAACGTTATAAGCTGTTACGCGGGTGTATTGATCGTCAAATTGTAAGGTCAACGGAACGTCCACAAAACTTCGCCCCTGAGACGTATTCAGCCAGACGGGCCGCTCTTTATACTGCGCCTCTTTTGGCGGTATCAGCAGCACATCAAAGCCGTCATAGGTGACTAGGTTACCGTCTAAATCAACAGGCATGGCATATCCGAGCGCACCTGCATCAAATGCCGTGTCGGAAAAGCAATCAGTTTGACTAATTGTGAGAGGGTTTATGCCGCTAGACTCCTTAAAGTATTGCGCCATCCATTTTTTATCACGAGTTCCAAGTCTTTCCCGTATATGATCAAAGCCTGCATGGATCAGAACCCTCTTATTTTGGTCCCCTCCAATTTCATTCAGAATGTTTTTGGCTTGATCAGAGTCTCTATGAGCTATGCCACTAAATGCATCTTTCGGTAGGGGCGCGTTCGATTCATACGCAAAAAGCTCATAGTCACTTTCAATAAGCGTCTCGATCAGTTGACCATAGATCGGTTCTTTAGAATAAAATCCATCCGTTCTAACTGGATAGCCGCGTGACATGAGCTTAGCGTTTCTGTCGTCATCAGAAAATTTAGACACGGAAAACGTCTCAGCACCTAAGTGAGTGAACCCGTTTTGTCGGAGCGACTTCGCCAGTTCGCCAATAAACGCTCGATGAAGAGGCTTGTAATGGGCCTCATTTATCATGACCACATTGTGCTGCCGGGCCAGTTCCGTCAGCTTGGGTAGGGGGTCTATATATTTTACGGTGTCACTCTCACGCGGACAGGCTTTACTAGCCATAACGGAAACATAAGTTTCATGAGTGTGCTCAAACGGACCCCAGCTTTCGATGTCATAGGCAGCATCAGTCTCGATATCGGACGTGACAACGGTTGTAGGGGTTTGTCTTTGACAGGCACACAAAACAGCGGTGAAGACGAGGAGAGACAATAAGGGCGAGCCATTGAAGGTCACGCTTGACACATGTTTATTGTAACTATAGCGGCCATTCTTTCGTTTTTTGAGCGGCATCATAGTATGGCTATAAACTAATTTTCACATCCGCATAAATTAAAAACCTCCATTACTACAGCTTTCATGTTCAACACATTAACGGCTCGTAATTTGAACGTAAACAAAGCCTTAAATATACGGTTAACGAGCCTTCTCTTCTTAGGAAAAGACTTACGCTTTACTGTCCACTGTATTTTTTCAAAAAAAAGTTTTTTATATAATTCAACACCTTACCCTGATTTTTCCCTTTAGTCCCCCTTATTCCTAACAGCCATTTAACAAGACGTTTCCGCTTTTTAAACCAATAGAGCCTATAAGCTGGGACATAGAAAAACATAAGAGTAACTCACTTCTATCACTCTAAGAGAACCAAGGACTTCATCATGAAAAAATTTATCGCCCTTTTTAGCGCAACAGTTCTAACATCAGCATTTGGCGCAACAGCGTTTGCCGCTTCGCCAGACGTCTACGTTGTTAACTTCCGCGCAGACACAAGCGCTGACAGCGCGCAGCTCGACGCGCAGCTCGGCTCAGCTATCGCTATCGCTGGTGTTTCAGTGGAAGAAATCACAATCGATACATCTACCGCTGCAAAGTGGGAAAAAGGCGCACACGATGCGTTTGACCACGACATCGTGCCTGTTTTCAACAAGTGGGTAGGTCTTCCTGGCTTCGCGGCTGTTGTTGATGCTAAAAGCAAGCGCGTTATTGGCTGCGTAAACGGGTCTTTTGACGCCTCTGAAATGGCGCAAGAGCTTCGCAAAATGGCGTCACGCGCCTCTGGCAAAGCCTATATGTCTAACGCCTCTGTTGGCGGTAAGACAACAAAGTGCCCGCCAGCATTTAATGTTGACCCAGGCAATTAAGCCCGGAAAAAACCTTCTGGCCCGGTCATTGCGACCGGGCTTTTTTTTTGCCTGATTTTCTCTAGATGCTCATTTCCCCTAACAGGACACTCACGCGCTCGTGACTCGCTTCACTGCTATTTGGGAATGAAAATTTAACCCGCTTTTGCTATACGCGACCTAGTTTAAAGGATGAGCTATGCGTAGATTATTGAATACAACCGCCATTATAGGCGGCGCGATTGCCGCGACCGCGCTCAGCTTGCTTGCGCCAGCGGCCGCTCAAGCCCCGGTCCCCTCTATGTATGTCGTGATGTTTCGCGCTGATTGGTGCGCGCCTTGTAAAATTGTAGAACCAAATATAGCAGAAGCACTCAACACGCTGCGCGATCCCTCCATTGAATATGTGACTTTTGATATCACCGACCCAGGCCGCTCAGAACTCAGCGCGCACCGCGCGTTCGACCGCCAGATCGTGCCGCAATATAATAGCTGGATGGGCGTAACAGGTTTTGCCGCCATCATTGACGGCGATACAAAGCAGACTCTCGGCTGCGTAAACATGATGTATGACGCACAATCAACTGCCATGCACATTCGCAACTTGAAAACTTATGCCGTGAGCAATCAACCGAGCATGGATTTTACGTGCCCTGAACCCAACGGGTAAGGCTTAGGCTTTTAGGCCGTAAACCTCAACGCGGGCCGCATGCAGACATTCTGCCATTTTCTCGCGAAGGGCGGCGTCGCTCATATCCACGCCGGCATCGTCTAGATCCTTGCGAAGTTTACGGAAGACATCGTCATCACCCGCTTCTTCCATATCCGCGATAATTACGGATAGCGCATATTTGTCAACGCCGTCGCCCTCGATACCCATAAGCGCCGCCGCCCATTCGCCCAACAGTTTATTCCGCTTCGCTTCAGACTTAAATTCTTTTGCGGCGTCCATCACAAATGCGGTTTCTGCGCGGTTCTCGCGATCTTCAAAAATAGCCATAGTCTTGTCCTTATCAGGCAGTCTGTTTTCCTAAACTCTATGTATGAAGTCAGGCACAGCAATTCAACAGCTTTATCGCGCAAAACAACCCTGTTTTGTCCACGCTTTTCCTTTCAGAGTGATTGCCGCTACGGACGCTATGGGTTAGGACGGCAGCTCAAAAGAGACTCACTTTCAGGCGACTCGCTATGGGTCCCGTTTTATTATGAGGCCCAAAATGAGCCGCCGCACGAAACTTTACGAAGGCAAAGCCAAAATCCTTTACGAAGGACCAGAGCCAGGAACTATTATCCAATATTTCAAGGATGACGCAACGGCCTTTAACGCCGAAAAAAAGGCCATCCTTGACGGCAAAGGCGTGCTCAACAATCGTATTTCGGAATACATGATGATCCGTCTTGGCGAAATTGGCATTCCCACCCATTTTATAAAGCGTTTGAACATGCGTGAACAGCTTTGCAAGAAGGTCGAAATTGTCCCCCTTGAGGTTATTGTGCGGAATGTTGCAGCGGGCTCGATGAGCAAACGCCTCGGGATTGAAGAAGGAGAAATCCTGCCGCGCCCAATCGTTGAGTTTTGCCTCAAACGCGATGATCTTGGCGACCCGCTCGTGGCCGAAGAACATGTCACCGCCTTTGGTTGGGCCAGCGCAGAGGAACTTGACGATATCACAGGTTTGACCTTGCGCATTAACGACTACCTTTGCGGTCTTTTCGCTGCCGTTGGCATTCGCTTAATCGACTTTAAAATTGAATTCGGACGCCTTCCCGTTGACGGCGGACATCAGATTGTTCTCGCCGATGAAATCAGCCCTGATAGCTGCCGACTATGGGACCGTGAAACAAACAATAAAATGGACAAGGACCGTTTTCGCCGCGATATGGGCGGCGTTACCGAAGCCTATACCGAAGTCGCCACGCGGCTGGGCATTATCAAAGAGAACGGCACAAATTCAAATGTCGTTTCCATGGTTAAAACAGAGGATTAAGTCATGAAAGCTATTATTCATGTTGGACTAAAACCGGGCGTTCTCGACCCGCAAGGCCGCGCGATTGCACGCTCTTTAAATGATCTCGGCTTTGATGGTGTGAAAGATGCCCGTCAAGGCAAAGTCATTGAGCTTGACTTGACGCACACGGACGAAGCGGCGGCAAAAAAAGACGTCACGGACATGTGCGAAAAGCTTCTGGCGAACACGGTCATCGAGAGCTACCGCATTGACATTTCAACAGATGAATAGGCCAGACAGATGAAAACTGCCGTTATAGTCTTTCCAGCCTCCAATTGTGACCGCGACGCCGCTGTCGCGCTTGAAAATCTTACGGGCCGCGCCCCTGAAATGGTGTGGCACCGCGATACAAGCTTGCCCAAGAGGCTTGATCTTGTCGTCATTCCCGGTGGGTTTTCATATGGAGACTATCTGCGCTCTGGCGCGATGGCAGCGCGCTCTCCAATTGTACAAGATATTATCGCGGCGGCTGGCAAAGGCCTCACCGTTGCAGGCTTTTGCAACGGCTTTCAAATCCTAACGGAAGCCGGCCTGTTGCCAGGCGCTTTGATGCGTAATCAAAGCCTGAAATATGTGTGTAAGCCGCAAAAGTTACGCATTACAAATAGCGATAGCCGCTTTACCAAAGCCTACAACGGCACAGCGGACGTGACCTTCCCTATCGCCCATCATGATGGCAATTATTTTGCCGATGATGAAACGCTTACGCGCCTTGAAAAATCAGGCCGCGTTATAGTTAAATATGACGGCAACCCAAATGGTTCTGCACGAGACATTGCAGGGATCTGCAATGAAGCTGGTAATGTCATGGGTATGATGCCCCACCCCGAGCGCGCGGTTGATCCGCTGCATGGCGGTACGGACGGCATTGCTTTGTTTAAATCTATTTTGGAATCAATCTAATGGCCAAGAAGATAAAAATTACGCCTGAGATAGTCAAAGAACACGGCCTGTCTGAAGACGAATATCACATTATTCTCGACCGCCTTGGCCGCGAACCCAATATAAATGAGCTTGGCATTTTCTCTGTCATGTGGTCAGAACATTGCTCTTATAAATCGTCCCGTCGACACCTTGGTAAATTTCTGACCACGGGCGACAAAGTCATTCAGGGTCCCGGCGAAAATGCGGGGGTGATTGATATCGGGGATGGTGACGCCATTATCTTCAAAATGGAATCCCATAACCACCCAAGCTATATCGAGCCTTACCAAGGCGCAGCAACAGGCGTGGGCGGCATTATGCGCGACGTTTTTACAATGGGCGCACGCCCGATTGCGCTAATGAACGCTTTGCGTTTCGGTGAACCTGATCACTGGAAAACGCGGCAACTTGTTAGCGGTGTTGTCGCGGGTATTGGCGGCTATGGTAACTGTGTTGGCGTGCCCACTGTTGGCGGCGAAACAAACTTTCACAAAGGCTATAATGGCAACATCTTGGTCAACGCTATGTGCGTGGGCCTCGCGCGGACAGATAATATTTTTCTCTCTGCGGCGAAGGGCGTTGGCAACCCAATATTCTACGTTGGCTCTAAGACGGGCCGCGACGGCATTCACGGCGCGACTATGGCATCGGCTGAATTTGACGATGACAGCGAAGAAAAGCGTCCCACAGTGCAAGTTGGCGACCCTTTCACTGAAAAGCTACTGATTGAGGCCTGCCTAGAGCTTATGGCAACAGACGCTATTATCGCCATCCAAGATATGGGCGCGGCGGGCCTAACCTCCTCTTCCATTGAAATGGCGGACAAGGGCGGCGTTGGCGTAGAGATTAATCTTGATAATGTCCCGCAGCGCGAAGAAAATATGACGCCCTATGAAATGATGTTGTCAGAATCCCAAGAACGCATGCTTATGGTAATTAAGCCCGGCAAAGAGCAACTCGCTTTTGACGTCTTCAACAAGTGGGAACTTGACGTTGCCGAAATTGGCAAGACGACAGATACGGGCAACCTTGTCCTTAAGCACAAACGGAAAACGGTGTGCGACATACCAATTGCGCCGCTAGGTGATGACGCGCCTAATTATGACCGTCCCCATGTACCCACGCCCCCTCGCCCCGTTCTGGCAGCAGAAGATGTGTTTGAAACGCAAGACTATAACGACGCTATTGTGCGCATTATCCAAGCCCCAGACATTGCTTCAAAGCGCTGGATTTGGGAGCAGTATGACCGCCATGTGATGACGGATACAGTCGACAGCAGTCAATCAAAAGGCGATGCCGCAATTGTGCGTATCCACGGCACGAACAAGGCGGTCGCTATTACAACAGACGTAACGCCGCGCTATTGTTATGCTGACCCCTATGAGGGCGGCAAACAGTGTGTTGCGGAAACTTGGCGCAACCTTACAGCCGTTGGCGCCGACCCCATTGCGATTACGGACTGCTTGAACTTTGGCAATCCAGAACGACCAGAAATTATGGGTCAATTTGTCGGTTGTATTGACGGCATGAACGAAGCCTGCCGCGCATTCGACTACCCTGTAGTGTCGGGCAATGTTTCGCTTTATAATGAAACAAACGGCGTGGCTATTCCGCCGACCCCTGCTGTTGGCGGCGTTGGACTCATCCCAAACCTTGACTTCTTTAGAACCTTGTCTGGGGCAAAGGACGGCGACACACTTATTCTGATTGGCGAAACAACGGGATGGCTCGGCAGTTCAATTTACCTTCGGGAAATATTGCAGCGCGAAGACGGCGCGCCGCCGCCTGTTGATCTTGCGGTTGAAAAACTCAATGGCGATTATATACGAAAGCTTATTCGCGGCCGGCGCGTAAGTGCTGTGCATGATTTATCCGATGGCGGTCTCGCCATTGCAGCATGCGAAATGGCCTTTGCCAGCAATATCGGCCTCAGCCTCAACGGTCCATCGTCTGGCCCCGCGCATAGCTGGTACTTTGGCGAAGACCAAGCCCGTTACCTGATTTCAGTGGGGAAGAACGACGTCAACCCAATCCTCAGCACCGCGAGTGCCAAGGGCATTGCCGCGCAGGTCGTGGGCAAGGTTGGCGGTGACCGCATCGTCGGCGCGGGCGCGTTTGATGTTACGCTCGAGGGGCTTCGCAAAAAGCATGAGGAATGGCTTCCAAACTTTATGAACGGAACGGACGCATAATGGCCATGAAGGGCGATGATATTTTGGCGCTTTTGCGCGCGGAATTTCCTGATGCAGAGATAGAGCTTGTCGATTTGGCTGGTGATAACAATCATTGGAAAGCCGTTATCAGCTCTCGCGCCTTTGTGGGGCTCAACCGTGTTAAGCAACACCAGTTGGTTTATGCCGCACTGAAAGGCAAAATGGACGGCGCGAATGGGGAGCTTCACGCTCTGGCGCTCGAAACCAAAGTGCCTGACGTTTCAAGCCCTTAGGAATTGCAATCAAAGCCTGCATTTAAAAAATTGGACTGTTTTTCGGCCCCCGCTATCCCTTGAAAAACGCAGCGGCGGCTATTAGGTGTGACATCTAACGAAGAGGTATACCATGACTGCTGTTGCTGACCGTATTAAAGCCCTGACAGAGGAAAAAGACGTCGTTCTTTTTATGAAAGGCACGCCGACATTTCCGCAGTGTGGGTTTAGCTCGACTGTGGTACAAATCCTGGACTATATCGGCGCAGATTACGGCGCGGTGAACGTTCTTGATGACCCAGAAATTCGCCAGGGCATCAAAGACTATAATAACTGGCCAACAATCCCGCAAATCTTTGTTAAGGGTGAATTTATTGGTGGCTGCGATATCGTTAAAGAGATGTTTGAGACGGGCGAACTACGCACGATGATGACCGAAAGCGGCATTGAACTCTCAGCGCGTTAACGCAAAATTATCCCTAATTACAAAAACTCGCGGGCTTAATAGCTTATAAATGACATCAGGTTATGGTTCACGGCGGATATTACTCCGAAGTGAGATGATATGTCATTGTTGCATAGACAGATAAAGTACGGAAAATCAGCGGCGAACCACGCAACGTTCAAGGCTATTTCAGGGCAGATTCGCAAGCGTGACAGTAAACCCATGGGAGCGCCGCGCGTCCTCGCGACATCGGCAAGCCTCATAGCTGCGGGTTTGGTTTGTTACACAAGCCTGCTCTACCTCCTCCCATTCGCAAACCCCAAACAGATTCTGGGCATCAGCCAGCAAAACTATGCGGCGGCGGCTATGGAGGACACACGTGCCTCTTGGTTCAGAAACACTTTCCTAAAACCCTTTGAATTACAGCGGACTTTTTTGGGTACGCATCAAGGGATTCGAGCACATTACGTTATTCCAGCCGGCATGAAAGTCGATATACAAATAGAGCACTGCATGCGGGCTATCATTGTTGAGGCTTATAAATGCAAGGTCGCGGGCAGCTCCACCGCCGAAATCGAATCGGGGATGGGATCTCGTCTGTTTAAATTTAGCCAAGTCGGCTTTTATCAGTTCAAAGACGAACTGCGCTATGTGTCCACTAACCAGCCTGTGCCAGAAGCCAGCAGGACGGGATACCGGATTATTTGGGCACGCGACTAAGGGTTTTTACTTCACGCATAAAAAAGCGCCGCTCTGAATCGGCGGCGCTTTTGCATGTGGTAATGGTTATCTCTCTAGCGAGAATAAAATTCGACAACCAGATTAGGTTCCATTTGAACCGCATATGGCACTTCATCAAAACTTGGCGTGCGCGTGAACGTGGCTTTCATACCTTTTGGGTCAACTGAGATATATTCAGGGATGTCGCGCTCTGGTGACTCAAGCGCCTCAAGAACAAGTGCCATTGTGCGTGACTTTTCGCGCACTTCGATGATGTCACCTTCTTTACAACGGTAGCTCGGAATATTGACCTTTTTGCCGTTCACAAGCACGTGGCCGTGGTTCACAAACTGACGCGCCGCGAAGACAGTTGGGACAAATTTCGCGCGGTAAACAATCGCGTCAAGACGGCGCTCAAGAAGACCGATAAGGTTCTCAGACGCATCGCCGCGCATACGGGCCGCTTCGGCGTAGATGTTGCGGAACTGCTTTTCGAGGATGTTACCGTAATACCCTTTAAGCTTTTGCTTGGCGCGGAGCTGCGTACCAAAGTCAGAGAGCTTTGATTTGCGGCCTTGGCCGTGCTGTCCCGGAGGATAAGGACGCTTGTTAACTGGTGATTTGGGGCGACCCCAGATGTTTTCGCCCATGCGGCGGTCAAGTTTATACTTGGCTTCAATACGTTTGGACATGATAGTCCCTTTCGTTTGACGTGGCCCGGCAATCCAACCAATTCGGATTGCGATAATAACGGCGGCACCACACCTACCCGTGACACTGAGAAACGAAATCATCAGCGAAGCTCGCCGTTTAAAGCCTCCCATCCTCAAGTCAAGCATTTGGACGTATTTTTTACCACAGACAGACGGATTTTCATTAGGTAAAAATGTAGCGCCGTGACAATGGAAGATATGAGCACGCCCGCACACAATAGCCGTGACACGCAAGGCCTTAACCTTGGCTTTATAGCCGGCATCGCGGCCTATACAATGTGGGGCTTTTTTCCATTTTACTTCAAGGCCGTCCAAGACGCTGGCGCTGTTGAAATCCTCGCGCACCGCATTCTCTGGTCTGTTCCGTTTGGTTTTATTCTTATTGCCTTTCGCCGCCAATGGCCAGACCTGCGCCGCGGCCTCACTGATAGACGTGTCCTAGCTTGGCTCTGCCTGTCTTCTTTCGTCGTAGCACTGAATTGGGCCGTTTACATCTGGGCCGTTCAAATCGGCGAAATATACCAAGCCAGCCTTGGTTATTATATCAACCCGCTTGTTCTTGTCGTTGCCGGCATGGTTTTCTTTGGAGAAAAACTCTCCCGCCTCAAACTATTCGCCGTATTGCTGGCCACATGCGGCGTTGCAGCGCTTGCGGTATATGGCGGCGTCTTTCCTTGGATATCCCTTATTCTTGCCGTGAGTTTTGCGATCTACGGCGTCGTTAGGAAACGCGTAAACATTGGCGCAATCCCCGGCTTGCTGATTGAAACGCTAATTCTGCTCGCCCCCGCCGCCGCCTATTTGCTGCTTATTACAAGCAAAGGGACATCGGTGTTTGGGGGCAGCGAAGCCCATTTAACATTTCTGTTAGTCATGGCGGGTCCATTGACCGTCCTCCCCCTCCTCTGTTTTGCTTTGGCGGCCAAAAAGCTGCAACTTGCGACAGTCGGTATATTGCAATTCATCGCGCCGACCCTGCATTTTGGTTGCGCGCTTTACTTCGGGGAGACATTCACGCCAGCTCACGCGGTTTGTTTTGGCTGCATTTGGATAGCGGTCGCGCTGTTTTCATATGACGCCTTGCGGCAGCACGCCAAACTCTCGAAAGTCGCGATTTAACCTTCAGTTGGAATACGCAGCACTTCTTCGCGTATCCACATGCCAAACATTTCGCCGCCGCCAGAAGTTATAAAGTAACCTAGAAGATACGCCACAAAGACAATCAGGACTTGGATCACGAAAAAATAGAGACCGTCAACGAAAGGGTTTTGCTTGCCCGCAGACGGACGGTCCAAATCAACCTTTCGGCGGCTTCCCCCAAAAAACAACGTCATCCCAAAAGCGATTAAGACGACGACCAGCGCCGTTGTATTGCGAGCGCCCGCTATAATGGCGAGGATATATCCTAGATACCCGATATATTTTTTCATAACTCTTTATCCTTTATTGCGCGGGCTTTGCCGCGCCCTTTTGCAATCGCCTTGATAATGCCGCGCATGGTACGCACTTCTTGTTCCGTCATCTTCGCCCGCACAAAAGGCGCGCGAATATTTTGCTTCATCAGGTCCGTTTTTGCCTCAGGATAGAAATAGCCCGCTGCGTCAAGTTCTGCTTCAAGATGCTCAAACATGCGCACCAAATCTTCACGCGACGCCGCTTCGCTTATCTCTTTTTGGAAATATTGCGGCGGTGCCGTTCCCTCAGCAGACTTCCAAATATAGGCAAATATGTTTACAGCTTGCGCGAGATTGAGCGATTGAAACGCAGGATTTATGGGATAGGTCAAAATTGCGTCAGCCAAAACCACGTCCTCATTGGTGAGCCCTGCTTTTTCTGGCCCAAAAAGTATTCCCGTTGGGACATCGTCTCTTGCGAAAGCATGAAGCTGTGCGCCAACCTCGCCAGTGCCAATAACAGGGACTTCCAACTCTCTACGGCGTGCCGTGGCCGCAAGGACATACTTCAAATCTGCAACGGCCTCAGCCGTCGTCTCAAACACTTTGGCCGTCTCTATCAGCGCAACGGCTCCAGCTGCCATGGCGTTGGCGTCAGGATTAGGCCAGCCATCACGCGGCTTTACGAGGCGCAATTCCGTCAGGCCAAAGTTAAGCATCGCGCGGCAGGCTGCCCCGATATTTTGCCCTAGCTGCGGATTGACCAAAATAACGGCGGGCATGACGGCATCTAGGCTGTGGTCGACCACTCGGCCAAGTTGGTCTTTAATATCACCGCCCATATTCCTTCTCCCGCATAATTATCATGAAAGTCCTCTTTAATATTACGCCGCAGGGTGTTAAGGCTGCGCCAACTTTTCAACACCCGCGTTACAGAGGTAATTATGGCTAAAATCAAGGTAAATAATCCAGTTGTCGATATGAATGGCGACGAGATGACACGTATCATCTGGGATATGATCAAAGAACGTCTCATTATGCCCTATTTGGACATCGAACTTCTTGACTATGATCTGTCCATACAAAGCCGAGACGCGACAGATGATCAAATTACCATTGATGCGGCGAATGCCATTAAAAAACACAATGTCGGCATTAAATGCGCGACCATTACCCCTGATGAGCAGCGCGTCGAAGAATTCGGCCTTAAAAAAATGTGGCGCTCACCGAATGGTACGATCCGTAACATTCTTGGCGGCGTGGTCTTTCGAGAGCCAATCATCTGTAACAATGTCCCGCGCCTCGTGCCGGGCTGGACGCAGCCTATCGTCATTGGCCGCCACGCATTTGGGGACCAATACAAAGCAACAGACTTCCTCGTCCCCGGCGCCGGTAAGCTGACGATGACATGGGAAGGCGAGAACGGCGAAAAGATTGAACGCGAAGTATTCGACTTCCCAGAAGCGGGCGTGGCCATGGGCATGTATAATCTCGACCAATCTATCCGCGACTTCGCGCGCGCGACGTTTAACTATGGCCTAACGCGCAAGTGGCCTGTCTATCTGTCAACGAAGAACACCATTCTCAAAAAATATGACGGACGTTTCAAAGACCTTTTCCAAGAAGTTTACGATGCAGAATTTGCAGATAAATTTGCTGAATTTGGCGGCGAATATCAGCACCGCCTGATCGACGACATGGTGGCGGCGGCAATGAAATGGTCTGGCGGCTACATCTGGGCCTGTAAAAATTATGACGGCGATGTACAATCCGACACAGTGGCCCAAGGGTTTGGCTCGCTTGGCCTTATGACATCTTTCCTTCTTACGCCAGATGGTAAAACAATGGAAGCCGAAGCGGCGCACGGCACAGTCACGCGTCACTACCGCAACCACCAAAAAGGCGAGAGCACATCAACAAACTCGACGGCGTCAATCTTTGCGTGGACACGGGGCCTTGCCCACCGCGCCAAAATCGACAGCAATGAAGAGCTTGCAAAATTCGCAACAGGCCTAGAAAAAACTGTCATCGACACTGTCGAGGGTGGCCAAATGACAAAAGACCTCGCGCTTCTTGTGGGTGATCAACAAGGTTGGCTTTCAACAACAGGATATCTTGAGGCCATTGCGGAGAACTTTGAACGCTCAATGACATAATTAATGTCGGGCATTCGCCTAAATCAAATCACGCTCGGTGCCATAGATATGGCGGCGAGCGTTTTATTTTATCAAAGTTTAGGACTTATTCTAATTGTTGATAGTGCGCCGCGCTATGTCCGGTTTGAATTCCCGCCTCCTCCAGAAGGCGGAGCGCCCGCAACATTATCGCTGCAAAGCGTAGAAAAAGGCTGGAGGGATGCGGACTCATCTGCGCTCATTTATTTTGAAGTCGACAACGTTGATGATTTTCTAAAAGATATAAATATCCTCCCACTTAACCCGCCAATCACTCAAAGTTATCTTTGGCGCGAAGCTGACATAACAGACCCATCGGGAAACCGTATTCGTATTTACGCAGCAGGCGACAACCGCCGCTTCCCGCCGTGGCGAGTGAAATGACGCCCCACGCTGTAGGCGAACTGCCCATAACGAATGTGTGACCGCACGTGACTGGTGAGAAAGCCGATACGGGCCTATGGCATTCATATGAAAACACAGCATATCACCCTCACGGCCTTTACCCTAATCGCCCTCGCAGCGCCCGCACTCGCGCAATCTGCGCCAAATGGCCCAATGCCTGACTCCTCCTCATCTGGAACGGGATACGTTGGGAGTTCACTCTTTATTGGATCTGAATATCTTGGCTCCGCCGATGAAGAAACGTTACTTTTGCCTTATCTCAGTTTTGAAGATGTTAAAGGGTTCGATCTTCTTGGGACTGCGCTCAGTTACAGGGCGGCTGAAATAGGGACGGGACAAGGCCTTGGCAAATGGTCTTTACGCATAGGGCCTAGCGTCACATACCAGCGCGGACGCGACGCCGCAGACAGCCCTAATCTCAGCGGATTTGAGGATATTGACGGCAGCTTTGTGGCTGGCGGTTACCTACGCTCAACAATTGGACCGCTGGGCATATTACTCGACGCAGGCAAAGACATTGCGGGCGGCCACAAGGGCGTGCTTGCAAATGCCTCAATTGGAACATTTTACCGAACAGGACCATTTGCCGTACAGCCCTCATTTACAGTTAGTTGGGCAGACAATCAATTTCACGACAGTTTTTTTTCTATCTCAGAACAACAAGCCTCAAGCTCGCCGCTTGGCGCTTATGATGCGGGGTCGGGCATATATAAATATTCAGCAGGGCTTGTAAGCTGGATTGAATTTAAAGAGCGCTATGCCCTGAGCCTCATAGGCACGTATGATTGGTACCAAAACGATGCCGCCAACAGCCCCATTTTAAACGCTGAAGACGGATCTAGAAACGGTATATTTGCCGCCATTAGCCTGTCGCGTAAATTTGACACGAATAAATGGTAAAGCTTGGTGAGAGCGCGCAAACCTTCTATAGAAGGATATGTCCAAGTTTTTTTTGATGTCGCTCATCGTCTCCATTGTTCTAACGCTCACGCTCAATCTTCTGCCCACTCTATTTCCTAATGCTGCTGCCAAGGCAGAGCACAAAATAGTAGAAAAAATGCAAGAAAGCCACGCAAACCGTTTGGACCCGAACACGCCAAAGGTGCGCGTCTTATTTCCATGGAAAGCCATGCTGATTGGCTCGCTTTTATTGACGGTTCTCGTCAACCTTGTCGGAGCCTTCGCGCGCTAGTCTATTGCAGTTTTATTGTCCATACGGCCAATTCGTTTCCGCTGGGGTCTGTGAAATGAAAACGCCGTCCACCTGGAAAATCAAACTGCGCCCGCGTTATCCCCCCGCCTGCCGCTTTAATCGCCGCTTCGCTTTCGTCTAAATCGTCAGAATATAAAATGATGAGCGCGCCATCGCGTGTCGGTTTTTTATCTGTATCCGCATCAAAGCCCCCTTCGACACCTGCGCCGTGAATGGCAACATATGTGAGGCCATAATCCTCAAAGGACCAGCCAAACACCTCGCCGTAAAAGGTCTTCATCGCGCCGTTATCTAGGGACGGCAGTTCGACGTAGTGGATGGCGTGGTGGGCTGTCATGAACGTCTTTCTAGCTATTAGGTCGGCAAACGCCGAGTTCTGTGTCGTTCAGATTCGGCGTAGGAATAAGGCCGTAAATATCGCTTGGGATTTCATATTCCTTACGCAGTTTGATGAAGTCGATTGCGGTCTGATGCCCAGAAATAGAGACATTTTTTCCAACGTAGGTCGCCGGTTTATAAGTCCTAAACCTAACAGCTTCTTCTGCCGTTAATTCAAATTTTGGGTTGGTACAGCCCCGAACATTGACATTGAAGGGCTTTCCAAGTTGAGAGACGGAAAAATCGACGCAGCAATAGCCTTCTTTTGTGCCCATTTGAGGCCACGGATATTG
>CAKZTE010000127.1 GCA_937923115.1 uncultured Caulobacterales bacterium
CCAATGGAAACGGTCAATATTGACGGCGATACCACTTTTGCGCTTGCCGAAGTCGCCCAAGCCCGCGGTATGGCGCTTTTTGAGTACGGCCCTGAGCATCTCTCTTATAATGAAGGCCGCATTGAGGCTTTTGCGCGCCCCATGACCGTGCGCCGTGAATACGGCAATCACGTGAGCTTTGGGGAACGCAAAGTTATTGATCTGGCGACCGACATTGATGTGGTCTGGATGCGCCAAGACCCGCCTTTTGATATGGCTTATATTACAGCGGCGCATTTACTTGAGCGGCTCAAAGGCGACACGCTTGTCGTAAATGATCCAGAATGGGTGCGCTCATGTCCCGAGAAAATTTTGCCGCTGGATTATCCAGAGCTGATGCCAGAGACGCTTATCACGCGTGACCGCCGCGCCATTGATGCCTTTCGCGCCAAACATAAAGATATCATCTTAAAACCGCTGTTTGGAAATGGCGGTGCGGGGGTGTTCCGCGTCAAGTCAGATGACAGCAACTATAGCAGCCTGATGGAAATGTTCATGGAAAGCTCGCGCGAGCCTGTGATTGCGCAGGCCTTCCTAAAGGATGTGTCCAAAGGCGATAAGCGCGTGATTATTATTGACGGGGAGCCGGTTGGCGCAATTAACCGCGTCCCGCAAAAGGGCGAAACGCGGTCAAACATGCATGTCGGCGGCACAGCCGTCCCAACAGAGCTGACCGAGGACGACCTGCGTATCTGCCGCGCCATCGGCCCCATGCTCAAAGAGCGCGGGCAGATACTCGTCGGCATTGATGTCATCGGCGATAAAATGACAGAAATAAATATCACCAGCCCAACAGGTGTGCAGGAGCTAAAGCGGTTCAGCGGCGTCGACGCCGCTGCCTTGTCATGGGACGCGATTGAACGGCGGTTGGGGTTGGAAAGTTTTCAGAGAAAATAAAACTACCCAAACTTCCTGACTGGGGTTACTTTTTGAACCATTATGTTTTCACTTTTATATTGATTAGGTAATATTATATATTGATTAGGTAATATTAGGGCTAGTGCCCACCCCAAGTAACGGATTAATCCGATACGGACTGTTTGGTCGTTTAATTGGAACCGCATAAAATATTGTCCAACAGTTTGCCTTTTCTGTTTTTGGGCCCATCTCAAATAAAAATGTAAAGCAACAAAAATCACGAAAATTTCTAAGACCAAAACAATATCCGTTGGTCGAGGAAAGTCTCTTTTTACAGACCATTTCCATTTCCCTGTAGCTAAATATTCAAGGCCAAGAGGTATTAAAAATAGCGGCGCGCAAACGAGTACAATAAAAAATAGATCCATATACAAAGCTATCAAAGGCCTGAAACGGCCAACCTCCGCTCCGTCTTGAACTATCGTTTCTCGTTTTGACCAAAGAAATAATGCGGCTGCGAAAAACGGTGCAAGACCTAAAAATGTCGGCTCAATTATGACTGAGTATGCATAGGTCATAGAAACTCCTACTAAAAGTAATAAGGTGTTTGTTGCTTTTGACTACTGAAAAACTTAGTTGGGTTCGCCTTGCCCAAACCCCATTCCCGTGATTAACTCGCCTCAAAATATAAGGGGAGAGCGGTGAAGAAATTTTTATTCAGTGGTGCCGCCATTCTCTGTCTAGGCGCGGCTTATCTGGCGCTTTGGCCTGTGCCGATTGAGCCTAAAGCTTGGGACGCGCCTGTTGACGCGGGTTATGTTGGCGCGTTTGAGACAAATACACGGCTTGCAAATCTTGAGCGCCTTCCGATTGGCGACACTTACGGGCCAGAGGATGTGGCTTACCGTGAAACTAATGATGGCCTGCGCATTTATGTCTCGGGCCATAAAGGCGAGATCATTGAGATTAATCCCGTCACCAAGGATTTTCGCACCCTCGCTAATACAGGCGGCGTGCCGCTGGGGATTGAGTTTAATGATGAAGGCACGCTTTATATTGCGGATGCTTATAAGGGCCTTCTTTCCATGACGCCTGATGGTACGCTCTCGGTGCTGACGGATAGCGTGAACGGCACGCAGATTGCCTATGCCGATGATGTGGATATCGGCCCTGACGGCGTTGTCTATTTCTCAGATGCTTCGACGAAATTTGGGGCCGAAGCGATTGGCAGCACAATGGGCGCAAGCTTATTGGAGATTATGGAATTTGGCAAAACGGGCCGCCTGCTGGCGTATGATCCGCGCGATAAATCGACCCGCGTCATCGCAGATGGCTTTAGCTTTTCAAATGGCGTCGCCATGGCGGCGGATGGTCAAAGCATATTAGTCAATGAGACAGGGACCTATTCCGTTCACCGCATTTATGTCGACGGCCCGCGAGAGGGTGAGTGCGAGATTGTGCTCTCAAACCTGCCGGGGTTTCCTGACAATATAAATGATTTGCCAGACGGGACATTTATCCTCGGCCTGATTTCAAAACGCGCAAAGTTTTTGGATGATAATTCCGCTAAGCCCTTCATGCGTAAACTCGCGCTGCGTCTGCCGGCGGCCATTCGGCCCAAATCTGAAAATCACGGCTTCATTATTCATCTCTCAGCAGACGGCGAGGTGATGCACACGCTCCAAGACCCGAGCGGAGATTACCCTCAAACCACGGGCGGGATTGTTACGCCTGACGGATATTTATATGTCAGCAGCCTCTCCGCGCCAGAGCTTGCGCGCATAAAATTGAAATAGGATTCAGATATGAAAAAGACACTTCAAATTATTATCGCCGCGCTCTCGCTCATCCCGCTTTACTTTGGGGTTACGGGTATCGTGTTTGGCGCGTCCCAATGGCTTGCGGCGGGCACGGTGACGGCCGAAATTGACAGTCAATACCGCTATCTTTCGGCCTTTTATCTTAGCCTGACATTTTTAATCTGGTGGATGATTCCAAATATTGAAAAGCACACGACGCCGTTTCGCATTTTGATTGGCGCAATCTTTATCGGCGGCGCGGCACGGGCGTTATCAATGATGACAATCGGGACGCCGCCTTTGGTCAATATTTTAGGCATGTTCCTAGAGCTTGGCGCGCCGCTGCTGCTTGTGCTGCAAGCGCGTATCAAAGCCGCCTAGGATTATCGCCGCGCCTAGCCTTTGCATTGTCTCGTCGCGGCTCTTGTAGTGCGGCCTATTATATGCAAATAAGTGCATATAAACATAGAGGAGCCGAAAATGAGCATTATTCCAAAATCTGATCGTAAATTTGACGTTATTGTTTTCGGGGCCACAGGCTTTACGGGCCGCTTAGTCGCTGAATATTTGCAAGCCGAATATGGCCATGACGTGAAATGGGCCATGGCAGGACGCAGCGGCAAGAAGCTTGAAGCGGTCCGCGACGAAATGGGCGTGGCCAAAGATATCCCGCTCATCATCGCTGATAGCGCAGACGCGAGCAGCCTTGCGGCGATGGCCTCGCTGACCAAAGTTGTTCTAACAACGGTTGGCCCTTATCAGCTTTACGGCACAGACCTTGTCGGGGCCTGCGTGGCCAATGGGACAGACTATGTTGATCTTTGCGGAGAGCCAGCGTGGATGCGCGACATTATTGACGGATTTGATGGACAGGCGAAAGAGTCTGGCGCGCGCATTGTTCTGTCTTGCGGCTTTGACTCCATTCCTTTTGATATGGGTGTGTACTTTTTACAGCAAGAGGCTAAAAAACGCACAGGCGCAGCGGTGGAGACCGTGCGCGGCCGCGTGCGTAAAATGAAAGGTACATTTTCGGGCGGGACCGCTGCGAGCTTTAAAGAGTCGATGAAACGCGCGATGAAAGAACCGCATGTTCTAGAATGGCTCAAAGACCCGTTCTCGCTCACGCCTGATTTTGACGGCGTGCCTCAACCCGCAGGTCATAAGCCGATGGAAGAAGCCGACCTTGGCAGCTGGGCCGCCCCGTTTATCATGGCGTCCATCAATACCAAAAATGTCCACCGCTCTAATGTGCTGATGGATTATGCTTACGGCAAAGACTTCAAATATTCTGAAATGATGCTGACAGGTCCTGGCGAGCAGGGCGAGAAAATTGCGCACCACGTCGCCAATGACGATTCGATGGCGAAAAATCCGCCAAAGCCTGGCGAAGGCCCGTCAAAAGAAGAGCGCGAAACGGGTTTTTATGATGTGATGTTTGTGGGCGACCTTGAAAACGGCGAGAAGATTATTGCTGGCGTGACGGGCGACAAGGACCCTGGTTATGGCTCTACGTCAAAAATGATTGCAGAGGCGGCACTAACGCTAGCGCTTGATGTGCCCAATTCCAAAAAGGGCGGCGGCGTTTACACAAGTGCCCCTGCCATGGGCGATGCGCTAATTGATCGCTTAACAAAACATGCGGGCCTCACCTTCAAAATTGAAGCCTAAGTGCCTTTAAAGCGTCATATCTGAAGCGGATTGACTTTCTGGCCAGTTTATTTATGCAAGATTGCATGAATAACTGGTCAGACTATCCAATTTTTATTGCGGTTGCCGAAACGGGCAGCCTCACGGCTGCCGGCCGCAAACTCAAAATGAGTCAGCCAACGGTGGGACGGCGCATTCGCGCACTGGAAGATCACTTCAAGACGCGGCTGCTGACCAAAGAGGCAGGCAAGCTTGTGCCGACAACCTTTGGTAATTCAATTCTCGATCATATACGCCGTATGCAAGATGAAGCATCGGCCATTGACCGCAGCTCTGCTACGCTGGAACACAGTCTCGGCGGCGTTGTCCGCATGGCGGCCACAGAAGGGTTTGGCACAACATGGCTGCCTGATGTCATGCAGATGTTCCGCGCCAGCCATCCTGATGTGCTAGTTGATTTAGGCATTGGCTTTCGAAATTATAACCTCGCACAGCGCGAAGCCGATATTGCCCTGCGCTGGATGGGCCCAGGGGAGCAGAACAGCCTGATCGGGCGCAAGGTCGCCACGGTGACATTTGGACTTTTTGCGAGCCAGGATTACATCGCGCGGCGCGGCGCACCGCAAAACCTAGAGGACCTAAAAGAGCATGATGGTGTGTTGGCGACGATTATGGATGATAAAGTGCTGTGGCTAATGCAGGAAAACGGTAAGCCGCTGCATTTACCAGACCGTATCACCTTCAAAACTAATTCCATCTGGGCCTTTAACAGCGCCATTACGGGTGGTTACGGCATTGGGGCTATGCCGCTCTGCGGCCCGTTAGCGGACTCGGGTGTTGTTAGAGTGCTGCCAAATGTGTCCCAGCAAGAAGACTTGTTTTTAGTCGCGCATGAAGATTTACGCCGCAGCACGCGCATTCGCGCCGTGTTTGATTTCCTTGTCGAAGCCTTCGCCAAAGATGCGAGCTTTTTCTTGAACGGCGGCGTGTCTGCTTTTGATGGT
>CAKZTE010000128.1 GCA_937923115.1 uncultured Caulobacterales bacterium
CAGAGTTTTCTTTCTCTGTTTGAAATAAGGTTCCGTACCACTTCCCATTGGTGCTTTTTGATAAGGAAATCGCAGTTGGTAGTCGTTTAGAATTACTTCGAGCACGAAAGACTTCACCAAAGGAATTACCTGAGCCCGGCATTTGAGTTGAATGCGTCTCTATTTTCTCATTTCCGAAGCTTAAACTGGTTTTCCATACAGCGACAAAGCCCCATTTTTTTCCCATTTTTACGTCAATATTAAACGCAGGAAAATAGCCAAAGGGCAAATTCGTCTCATCTGACTCATAGTCAACTTTATCATGCAAAATAATGTCGACCTCTAAATATGATTTGTAAATTGCTTTTGTGAAGCACTCAAATTTATCTTGAGAACGAAAGTTAGAGCCTTCACTACATGCTGAAAGTAATATCGCCATAATTATTACTAAATATACTAATATGGACTTGGGCATTAATTCTTTAGCTCCCTCTTCCACACGCCACCCGTCAACCTCGGGCTTGACCCGAGGGTGCATTTAGAGGCCGAGGGGTGGACCCTCGGACGGAACGTCCGCCTCGCAAACCCGTGGGTGACGTTCGGGCTGGGTGTGGCTCGAGCGGCCAGTAAGGCTGGTGTGGTGGAAATGGTTAAGGCAGCGTGTATTTTCGTAATTAATGTTCCCAAAAACCCAAAACCACCCCGCGCATCCCGACGAAAGTCGGGATCCATCTCCTGCCCTTGCACCGCAGACGAAAATGTCGGTGATGGGCCCCGATTTTCATCGGGGTGAGCGGATTTATTTAAAAACACCGACATCACAACGGCAAATTCCCATGTTTCTTCCAGGGGTTTTTTAGCTCTTTGTCTTTGAGGAGCGCGAAGGCGCGGTTGACCCTGCGTCTTGTGCTTTGCGGCTGTATCACTTCGTCGATATAGCCGCGTTCGGCGGCGCGGAAGGGGCTTAGGAATTTCTCTTCGTAATCGGCGATATGGGCGGCCGTTTTGGCTTCGTCGCCCAAATCTTTACGGTGCAGAATTTCCACTGCGCCTTTGGCCCCCATCACGGCGATTTGCGCGGTGGGCCAAGCGTAGTTTATATCCGCGCCTAGGTGCTTTGGGCTCATGACGCAATAGGCACCTCCATAAGCCTTGCGCGTAATCACGGTCACGCGCGGCACAGTGGATTCGCCAAAGGCATAGAGCAGCTTCGCGCCGTGTTTAATCACGCCGCCAAATTCTTGGTCTGTGCCTGGGAGGAAGCCCGGCACATCGACGAGCGTAAGAATTGGAATATCAAAGCAGTCACAAAAACGCACAAAGCGCGCGGCCTTACGCGAGGCATCACTATCAAGGCAGCCCGCCAGCACCATTGGCTGATTAGCCACCACGCCTACGGTTTGGCCTTCGAGGCGGATAAACCCGCAGAGAATATTCTTGGCAAAGTCGCGCTGTATTTCAAAGAAATCACCCTCATCCGCAACCTTCTCTACCAGTTCTTTCATATCATATGGCAGGTTGGGATTATCGGGCACAAGCGTATCAAGGCTTGTGTCTATGCGGTCATGGCGGTCGAAGAACGGACGCACGGGCGAGCCCGAGCGGTTGTTAAGAGGCAGGAAGTCAAACAGGCGGCGGATTTCCGCCAGCGTTTCCATATCATTGTCATAAGCCCCGTCCGCGACAGAAGATTTCGTGGTGTGGGTTTTGGCTCCGCCTAGCTCCTCGGCGGTTACGACTTCATTCGTCACTGTCTTGAGAACATCTGGCCCCGTCAGGAACATATAGCTGCTGTCGCGCACCATGAAGATGAAGTCGGTCAGCGCAGGCGAGTAAACCGCCCCGCCCGCGCTCGGCCCCATGATGACACTAATTTGAGGAATGACGCCTGAGGCTAAGATGTTGTTTTGAAACACATCTGTGTAACCCGCGAGCGCCGCCACGCCTTCTTGAATGCGCGCGCCGCCGCTATCTTGTAGGCCGATAATAGGGGCGCCGTGCTTAATGGCCATCTCTTGGACCTTCACGATTTTCTGCGCGTGGGTCTCAGACAAGCTGCCGCCAAACACGGTAAAATCCTGAGCAAAAACAAAGACTTTGCGGCCGTTAATCGTGCCCCAGCCCGTGACAACTCCGTCGCCTGCGTAGTGCGTTTTATCCATGCCAAAGTCCGTGCTGCGGTGCTTCACGAACATATCAAATTCTTCGAAGGATTCAGGATCAAGCAAGAGTTCAAGCCGTTCTCGCGCGGTGAGCTTGCCTTTTGCGTGCTGGCTGTCGATACGTTTCTGCCCGCCGCCCATGCGGGCCTGTGCGCGTTTTTCTTGTAACTGCTCTAAAATATTGCTCATAAATCCCCTGCTCGTGCTCTTTTCGGCTCGTATGCCCGCGTCACAGCGTATTACCTTAATAAAGGCAACTACCTTTGCAAGTCTATTAGGGCTTTGAAACTAGGAGATTTGATGGTGCTTTCAATTTATTGAGAAAAACATACAAAATCGTAGGGCGTTTAGAAGTAATTGAAGCTTGCACCTTCGCGCGAGAGGCGTAATTAACACAACCCAGCGGAAACTTCCCCGCGCTAATGGACGTATATTTGCCATGAAGATTAATGCTTCCTATGTCATTTCTGGCCTCGCAGTACTCCTTATTGGGCTGTGGTTTCTTTCCCACGTCGGCAAGGAGGAGGCCGCGGCGCCTGAGGCTCAAGAGAGCATGGAAAAGGCGCTTCCGAAAGTGGTTTACCGTGTTGTCAGCGCGCAGCCGCACGACAATCGATATCGCCTGTATGGCCGCACAGAAGCCAACCGCGAAGTTGAGGTGAAGGCCGAGACGGCGGGCCTTGTTGTAAGCACGCCAACGCGCGAAGGTCAGCGAGTCACTAAGGGTCAGGTGCTGTGCAGACAAGACATTGACGCGCGCCAAGCCAATGTCGACCAAGCGCGGGCAGCCCTCGCCTCCGCAGAATTTGATTTGCGCTCGACCACAATCCTCGTCGAAAAAGGCTACCGCTCCAAAATCCAACTCGCTAACTTACAAGCGCAGGTGGACGGCGCGCGAGCCAGCGTTAAGTCAGCAGAAATTGAACTCGATAATGTGAACATGCGCGCCCCGTTCTCGGGCATATTTGAGCGCCAGATTGCCGAAGTCGGTGATTTTCTTGCCCCCGGCCAACCCTGCGGCCTACTGCTCGAGCTTAATCCGCTTGTTGTTGTTGCAGATCTTTCTGAGAGCCAGCTTGCCGCTATTGCAAAAGGTTCTGCGGCCTCTGTCAAACTTGCGACGGGGGAGGTTATGCAAGGCAAAGTCCGCTTCATCGAAGCCCGCGCCAACAATATGACCCGAACCTTCCGTACAGAAATAGAAGTTCTGAACCCAAACATGGATTTGCGTGCGGGCATTACTGCAACAGTTGGCCTAACCGCCGGGATGATTGACGCGCACTTGATTCCGGGCCGCGTGATGACGCTTGACGCAAACGGCGAAGTCGGCGTGCGTTATCTAACCGATGACAATCGCGTCCGCTTTGCTTTGACCCAGACGGTCGCTGAAAACGATGAAGGTCTGTGGGTCACAGGCTTACCTGAGACAGCACGCATTATCATTCAAGGACAAGATTTTGTCAGCGTCGGCACTGAAGTTCAGCCTGTCGCTGAAGGCGCAGGGCAAACAGCGAGAGCCAATTAATGGAACGCATCGTCGGCTTTGCGATACGCAATTGGCGCATGACAATGGGCCTGATGCTGTTCGCCGTTATTGGCGGGCTGTTAGGGCTCAGCAAACTCGCGCTTGATGCCGAACCGGATATCCCCGTACCCATCATCAATGTGCGTGTGGTCTTGCCGGGCGTATCGCCGGAAGACGCGCAGAGGCTACTCATTCGACCGTTAGAAGCGGAACTCAAATCGCTCGACGGCCTCAAACAAATGGACGGTATTGCGGCCAACAGCTATGCTGTGATGATACTGGAATTCACAGCGTCATTTGACCAAGATAAGGCGCTTCAGGACGTAATTGAAAAGGTCAATAAAGCACGGGGCGAATTCCCTCAAGAGGCGCGCGAACCTGTCATCGAAGAGTTCAACACGGCGACCCTGCCGATCCTTGTCGTAAACATGTTTGGCGACGCGCCAGAACGCGAGCTGCAACGCCGCGCAAAATATATGCAGCGCAAAATAGAAGGAATATCTCAAGTCCTAGAAGCGCGTATCTCGGGAGAGCGAACTGATCTTTTAGAGGCGGAACTTGACCCAGCCCTGATCGAGTCGACTGGCATTACATTTGACGAAATCGCTGCCGCCGTCGCAAGTAACAACGCCCTTATTACAGCGGGAACCTTGCAAACCGAGTCGGGGAAATTCAACGTCAAGCTTCCGGGCCTTATCGAAGGGCCAGAAGATCTTGCTGACCTGGTTATCCGAACAAGTGCTTCTGGTGCCATCATCCGCATGAGCGATGTTTCGAAGGTTAGGCGCACCTATAAAGACGTGACCACACTTGCGCGGTTCAATGGCGTACCCTCATTATCTATCGAAGTCTCCAAGCGCCAAGGTGAAAATATACTGGTAACGAGCGAGAAGGTTAAAGAGATTGTAAGCGAGATTATTGCCGAAGACGATTGGCCCGAAACAATTGAAGTTGCCTATTCCCAAGAGAGAAAAACATATATCAATGAGATGGTTAGCTCCCTCTCCTCGTCTATCATTAACGCGGTGATATTGGTGTTTATCGTCTGTATTGCCGCCCTTGGCCTTCGCTCAGCTCTCTTTGTCGGCTGGGCGGTGCCGTCGAGTTTTTTGATGGCGCTCTTCTTATTTTGGATAAACGGGCAAACCATCAACATGATGATTATGTTCGGTCTTATTTTGTCCGTTGGCGTCCTCGTCGATAGTGCAATTGTGATTATTGAATATGCAGACCGAAAACTAGCGGAGGGGCTTGATCGCAAGGAGGCCTTCCAAACCGCGGGCGAACGCATGTTCTGGCCGATCATTTCGTCCACAGCGACAACTTTAGCCGCCTTTATACCGTTGCTATTTTGGGACAGCCTAACTGGCAAGTTTATGTCCTTCTTCCCGCTAACCATGATTTATGTCCTAACCGCCTCCGTGATTATGGCACTTATCTTCTTGCCGACGATGGGCGCGCTCATTGGCCCCAAGAAAGTGCAGAGCAATGCTACGCTGCAGGCTCTAGCTGGCGAGGACGGCGACCCCCTTTCTGTTCGCGGATTCACGGGATATTATGTGCGTTTCATCAACCGAATTATACGCTTCCCACTTTTGGTTATCACCGCCCTGCTTATTCTTCTATTCGTCATCAAAACAGTTTTTGGAGCCTCCGTCGCAGGTCCGCCGCCCAAGCCCACGGAATTTTTTACCCAATCGCCGAGCGATCAGGTCTATATTCTGGCGCGCGCACGCGGTAACCGGACGGCCTTCAACGATTTGGATCTTGCCCAAGAGATCGAACGCCGTATCGCGCGTGTTGACGGTATTGAAGCCGTCTATACCGTCGCGGGCGCGGGCGCTGGCGGTGCAGGCGGCGGCGGAGACGGACTTAACGGACCGTCCAATGTGCCAAGCGATACTGTGGCCCGAATTTACACTGAGCTTTTAGAATTTGATGACCGCGAGGGCGTACCCGTGATTATGGATAACATCCGCGAGGCTATTGGCGACATGCCCGGCGTTTTCATTGAAGTTACGGCAACAGATAATGGCCCCCCAATTGGTAAAGATATCGGCCTTCAGATTTCATCCGACGTCCCAGAGGACCTTCTCGCAGCAACACTTATGATGCGCAGTAAACTTGAAAATTCTGAAGGCATTATCGAAGTAGAAGATACCCTTCCCCTACCCGGCGTTGAGTGGCAACTCGAAGTCGACCGAGGCGAGGCAGGCCGGCTTGGCCTTGATATTGGACGCATTGGCGCCGCAGTTCAGCTTGTCACCGAAGGCACACTTGTGGGGCAGTATCGTCCGCTGGACGCGGATGAGGAAGTCGATATTCGTATACGCTACCCATACGCCTATAGAGGGCTTGATAATTTGGATAAGCTTCGCATTCAAACCCGCGAAGGGGCGCTGCCGTTATCAACGGTTTTGACACGCGTACCAAAGTCACGCCAAGACCAAATAGAACGGCGTGATCAACTGCCCTATTATGCCGTGCTTGCAAATACAGACAAGGATTACGCGACCAATGTTCAGGTTGAAAAGTTAAAAGATTGGATTGAGAATGAGGCAATCCTCCCGCCGTCTGTCGATATTAAGTTCTTGGGGCAAGAAGAAGAGAATGCGGCTGCTGCGGCCTTTTTTCAAGTCGCCGCGCTCGCTATTATGTTGATGATGGGCGTTATATTGCTGCTGCAATTTAACAGTTTTTATCACGTGTTCTTGACCTTATTTGCAGTTGTTTTGTCGGTCTTTGGAGTGCTGCTTGGCCTTACTTTTTATCCCTACATCTCTATGATTTTGACAGGCACAGGCGTGATCGCTTTGGCGGGTATCGTCGTAAACAACAATATTGTTCTAATTGATACCTATCAACGTCTCGTCACGCTTGGCTATGATCCCGTCGACGCCTCAGTACGCACGGCGGCTCAAAGGCTGCGCCCCGTATTCCTAACGACGCTGACAACAATTGTAGGCCTGATGCCGCTTGTTCTAGGCTGGCAAGCCGATATTTTTTCAGGGGAGTTTTCAACCAAAGGATCAGGAACATCAGAAATCTGGGCGCCAATATCATATACTATCGCCTGCGGTTTGGGCTTTGCGACGATATTGACGCTCATTATCACGCCGGTCTTGTTGGCAGCGCCGACAGTATTGGGACGACGGGGAAAACGAATCTATCGTCGTTTTCGTCCTGCTATACCTAAAACAAATCTAGAGGCCGCTCCGTCTCCAGCAGAATAAACTCTAAGGCAGCGGCGCGAAAAGCGCAGTATATTGTGCCCCGCCGCCAAGCAAATCACGCCGCACCTGCCAGCGCGAGTCATCAAATGCTACATAAAGTCCGCCCCCAGGTATTTCGTTCCTAACAAAGGACATCTTCTCAAACGGTACAGTAATGCGCGTAACTTCTTCTGTGCCTTCCATTAAGGCGACAACAACATCATAACTGCCCCGCGGAAGCGTCTCGGCGATGATATAAAACCATTGCCCATCTGACTGCACAGGCGCATCGCCAATAACGACGCCATTTGCGTACAAGCGAATACGGCCTGGCTTTTCGGACCGTCCACGAAACACTGCGCCGCCGCTATCATCATAGTCAATCGGGCCAAGACTCAGTGGACCAGACATCGGCATTGCACCAAAAGGACTTTTGAAGACTTGCGAAGGGCCGCCAGGGGTTGTGAGCAAAATAAGGGTTGGCACATCAAATGGCGCGCTTGGAATAACGATGGCTGTATCAACTGTTGAGGGCGTGGCTGCAATGTCCTCTTCGACCTGTGGGATGCGAAACAGCGTTTCATCAGACCGCACGCGCGTCCCGTCCTGCAAGAGCATGATAAGTGTAATAGCCTGCGTTTCGCGCGGATCTATCGGCAAGGCTGACACCCAACTTCCATCTGCACTCACGCTGGCCTCGCCTAGCCGCGTTCCGCCTTGACTTAGTACCACGGTTGCTTGGGGCTCCGAAAGCCCTGAGAGACGAAGCGAACCCTGCATTTCTGTTACAGCCGTAAAGGATGGCGGACGTATCGCTATGGGCTTCTCGGCGCTTTGTTCGATTTCAGAAGCAGGTGTTGGCTCAGCCCCCCCTCTCTGCGAGATCTGAATAGCCAAAAGCAAAGCCATTGCCAAAGCAGCGCCCGTTATTAACATGGCAAATATTCGAAATTTCATGGCGACCCTCAAAACTAGCTGATGCTAAGGTCATCTCTAAGATGTCATCGCGCGTTCAGCTCTGCTAATCTAGAAAGCCTTTTGCATCGGCGCAATTACAAAAGAGACGGATTACAGTGACAAATACGAAGCCAGTGACACCCGCAACAAAAGACTCAGGGGCAAACATAAAGTCTATCTGTGTGTTCTGCGGCTCTCGCCCAGGAAATGAAACGCATTACATGAACTTGGCGGATGATACAGGACGCGCAATCGCCGCCGCAGGATACCGCCTTGTTTACGGCGGCGGCGGCTCAGGCCTCATGGGGGCCACAGCGCGGGGGGCATTTAAAGCGGGCGGTGATGTTCTGGGTATAATTCCTCACTTTTTGACCGAAATCGAAGCTTTACTCAAAGACGTCCCTAATGAAGTTGTTCCCGACATGCACATTCGCAAGCGCAAAATGTATGATGCCTCAGAGGCGTTTATTGTTTTGCCGGGCGGCATAGGCACAATGGAAGAAGCCGTTGAGATTATCTCTTGGATGAGAATGCGGTTGCATGCCAAACCGATTGTCTTTCTCTCAACCGATGGATACTGGCAACCACTCGTGGACCTAATGCTTCATACGATTGAAACAGGGTTTTCACCCCAATGGATGAGTGCGGAGATTTTACGCGCATGCACCGTAGAGCAAGCCATGGACCTCATTCATGCGCATTGGGACCGTCCACTGCCAGGTAACGCTGTGCCAATAAACTTAGATAAGGTCTAAGTCTGGGACAAGATCTAAACCTGGGATAAGGTAAGCGTCCGAGTTAAACTATACACTTAAGTTTGCGGCGCCCCGTGCAATAGTGTTTTGCAAATCGATTCCAGTCCCGCCTTGTCCTGCGCATCAAAGCTATCAAGGGCGGTGCTGTCCACATCAAGCACAGCAAACAGCGCGCCTACCTCGTCAAAGACGGGCACAACAATTTCTGAATTAGTTTGACTATCACAGGCAATGTGCCCCGGAAAAGCGTGCACATCCTTCACAATTATGGTTTGTTTTTGTGTAGCACAGGCACCGCAGACGCCGCGCGCGAACGGAATTCGTAAGCAGCCAAGCGTTCCCTGATAGGGTCCAACAACCAGCTCAGCCTCCTTATTGGGGTCTACGACATAGAAACCGGTCCAGAAATAAGTTTCAGGAAAAGCGAGAGACAACAAGCAAGATGCAGTGGCCATGCGCGCCGTGCGGGAAGGTTCGCCGTCTATGACCGCCGCTATTTCTCTGGCGACATCATTATAGCGTTCAGTTTTTGTGGTCATAATGGGCTCCGATTTGGCTTCATTATCCCAAATAACGCAACCTTCCAACAGCCTAAATGCACGTGATTGCGTCGCGTAACTGACACAATGGAGAATAATTTGAGGAAAATATAAATATTTCCAAGGATTGCCAATTCAGATACGTCTTACGGGTAGAATGGAAACAATAGAGAACGATGAAGAGCTTGCCACGCGTGCGGCTTTGGGGGACGCGGCCGCCTTTCGCGGCCTTTTACAGCGACATTACGACCGCGTGTTTCGTGCTGCCTACAGTATTCTACAAAATCAATCCGAGGCCGAAGATATAACACAAGAAATTTGGGCAGCCATGCCGCGTAAACTCCGTAATTGGCGCGGCGATGCAAAGCTGACCAGCTGGCTCCACCGCATCGCGCTCAATGCAGCCAAAGACTCTCTTCGCCGCTCGGCATCGCGGAAACGAACAGCGGCCGGCTATGCGGAGATGGAAACTCTGACGCGGGGCGCAGCGGCGGATACAGAAACCCGGCTGAAATGGCTGCAAACCGCGCTAGACACACTGTCCGATGACTTGCGCGCCACCGCCGCTCTGACACTGGGAGAGCAAATGAATTTCGCGCAGGCCGCAGAAGTGCTGGGCGTTGCTGAAGGCACAGTCGCGTGGCGCATGAGCGAGATAAGACGCAGACTAAAAACAATAGCCGCACAAGACACCCCATTAGGAAAAGGAGCGCTGGCATGAGTGATGATTTAGATAAGCTGGCGGCAGAAATGCAAAGCCTTCGTCCGTCCAATTCCGCGCGCGAAAACGGATTTAGCGCCGCTATGGCGGCATTTGAAATGGAGTTTGCGGCCGAGGCGAAGACCCTCAGTCTCGATGAAACTTCAATTGAAACCAATAACTTAGAAGAAAGTTTACTTCTCTCCCAAGGATTATCAGCCGCGCGACGTCCTACAGATCAGACCACAGCGAAGGCAATCCGCCAAAACCGCGTGCAGACGTTCGGGAGACTAACAATGAGCCGCTTTAACAAGATTTTTGATTTCACGCCGAAAACAGCCATGATAGGCAGCAGTTGCATGACCGCGCTATTGGCATCTATAGTGGTGTTTCAAGCAATGCCATTTGAAACGCCGCCGCCAGCCGCAGAGCCTAACGCCGTCGCGGCACTAGACGGGCTTGTTGTTGAAACCCCGAAGATTGAAGCGCCCACACCGCCAATGCAGACAGATCCCAGCTTAGACCTCGAGAGGCCAAAGCCTGTTCAACCTGCGGGAAAAAGGGCACGCATATCAACACCAAAAGAAGTAATTGCCCCGACTACCGTTCAGAGCGCGCCTGAAACGACATCAACCCAACCTATCGCTGAAGCACCAAATGAGGCGAGTCGCCCGACAAATACAGCCGTTATTGAACGCCGCGTCATGATATCGCCTGCGCAAACTGTAGAACGGGTCATCCCCTCACCATCAAAACAGGTCACGCGGCGGCGTATCAAGACCCCTGCCCGAACTACTGAACGCATCATTCCCGAAGTCACCAAAGAAGTGACGCGCCGCGTTGAAGAAAATGGTAAAATGAAAACGGTCACTGAAACAGTCGTGGTGCAGCCGCAATCCGTTGAATATATCTCTGTGCCTGCGGAATATGAAACCTATACGGAAACAGTTGTTGTTCAGGAAGGCAGCACAGAATTGGTAACTATTCCGCCCGTTTACGGGACGGTTCGCGAAACTATTGAGTTGCAAGCGGATGGGTCGACGCGAGTTATTGGCTCTGAAACTGTTCCCCTTACTGCTAGCGCGGATCCTATGGCTGATATGGCTCCGCCGCCTATTATTGAAAGACAGTCAAGCGCGCTGCCTGCAGCTGCTTTGCCGTCATTACAAAACAGAACTGCAGAGTTCAAAGGCATATCATCTGTAGGGGAGTTACTGTCAAATGTCAGAAGAAGCACCTCCGCCTCCCAGTCTAAATATTTTGAAAAATATATACCCCCTAAAAAGATCAGCGCTCCCGCCGTAACGAAACAAGTATCGCGCCGTGTCCTAAAAACGCCGGCCAGCACGCAAGAGCGTATTGTACCCGCCATTACCAAAGACGTCGAATTTCGCGTTCAAAGAGAAGACGGTACTATGGAAACGGTTACGAAAACCGTTGTTGTTCAAGAGGCGAGAACTGAGCTTATCACTTTACCGCCTGTTTATGAGACCATTACAGAGACCGTTGTTGTTCGACCCGAATACGGCATCAAGCCGCCATCACGAGGTAAGTTTGAAAATTACGAATCCAATCCTGTTATCTCCGTTGAACAAACACCTGTTTCAACATTCTCAATTGATGTAGACACCGCATCTTACGCCTTCTTGCGGGCATCGCTGAACCGCGGACAATTACCGCCGCCGGGCGCAATTCGTCTCGAGGAAATGATCAATTATTTCCCATATGATTACGACGCGCCAAAGTCGGCTGATAAACCGTTCAAAGCTAATGTGACCGTCACATCAACGCCGTGGAACACGGAGACGAAACTGATGCACATTGGAATTAAGGGCTATGTTCCGCCTGCAAAAGAACGGCCACGCAGCAATATTGTCCTGCTGATTGACACCTCAGGCTCGATGAACCGATTTAATAAACTCCCGTTGCTTATCAATAGCTTCAAGCTACTTTTGAATACACTTAATGAGGACGACACGGTCTCTATTGTAACCTATGCAGGCAGCGCCGGCACAGTTCTTGAGCCAACGCCCGCGAGCGAAAAAAGTAAAATTAATGCGGCGCTTCAGCGGCTTCGTGCGGGCGGCTCAACGGCTGGCGCAGCGGGGCTAGAACTAGCCTATATCAAAGCACAAGAAAGCTTTGATGACGAAGGCGTAAACCGCATTATCCTCGCGACCGATGGTGATTTCAATGTAGGTTTCTCGTCGCACGAAGAGATGAAAACATACATCTCCAAGAAACGCGATACAGGCATTTTTCTCTCTGTGCTTGGCTTTGGTCTCGGCAATTACAATGATCAGCTTATGCAATCGCTTGCGCAGAACGGTAACGGTATCGCAGCCTATATTGATACACTTGCGGAGGCCAATAAAGTCCTCGCAAATGAAGCAGGCAGCGCACTGTTCACTATTGCCAAAGACGTGAAAATTCAAGTTGAGTTTAATCCTGATACGATTTCGGAATACCGCCTGATTGGGTATGAAACGCGTGGGCTAAAACGCGAAGATTTTAACAACGACAAAGTCGATGCGGGCGAGATTGGTGCGGGCCATAGCGTAACGGCAATTTATGAACTGACCCCTGTGGGCTCCTCGGCTAAGGTCTTTGATCAACTGCGCTATGCTGCCGATGAGGCCAAGCCAAGAACACCAGGGTCCGATGAATTTGCATTTGTAAAAATCCGTCATAAATTACCAAGTGCAGATAAAAGTACGCTGCAGACATTTCCTGTTGGCAAAAGCCAAGAGCGTACCTTGCGGCGTGCAAATGACGACGTGCGCTTTGCAGCAGTCGTCGCCGCCGTGGGCCAAAAATTACGGGGCGACACGCAGCTAGCAAATTATAGCTATAGTGATGCGATCAAGCTCGCCTCTGGCGCTAAGGGCAAAGACGAGAACGGATATCGTGCTGAGTTCGTTCAACTCATACGCCTAGCAGAAAGCCTCCAAGAGTAAGTCAAGAAGCGGAGCGGACGCTATCGAGTAAAATATAGCGGTTCATCCCCTTACGTAAGAACGTAAAAAAAGGGCCCGAAGATCGGGCCCTTAATTTATTCACCAGACTCTGCTAGTTATTAGACGATGTTGTCGGCGAGGTCCGCTAGCGTGACATCCTCAATAGTGACTGTATCCGTGCCGAAGGTGAAGACAACGTCGTCCCCAACTTGAACCGCATTATCCAAGGCGTCAGCAACACCAAAGTCAGTAAAGTCGAGCAAGTCCTCGGCATCATTATAATCAATGACCGTGTCATTGCCTGTTCCAACTTCAAATACGAAGGTATCGGCGCCGCCCTCACCGCGCAGGATATCATTACCTGCGCCGCCATTGATGATATCATCACCGAGGAAACCACGAAGATAATTATCACCGCTATCGCCTGTAATATTATCATCGTGACGTGACCCGAAGACATTTTCAATTGAGATATAGACGTCCCCAACCGCTTCGCCTGTATTATTGGCGCTGTTGCCAAGATCAATCATAAGACCATTTAGCGATGAAGCGTAGTAAGCCCAGTCGGCCCCTGCTCCACCATCAAGCGTATCAGCACCCGCATCACCCTGCAGGAAGTCATTGCCTCCGCCACCAATTAAGGCATCGTCGCCAAATGACCCGCGCAGATAGTTTGCGCCTGCATCGCCGGTAATACTGTCGTCCTGACCTGAACCGTAGACGCGCTCAATGGAAATGAACGTATCACCTTGGGCGTCTCCGCCCGAGGCCGTATTGGCTGCGAGGTCGACAGTCACCGCCGCGAGTGACGAGGCATAGTATGCCCAATCTACGCCGTTGCCACCGTCATGAACATCCGCCCCTGCGTCGCCGCGAACAAAGTCCGCACCATCGCCGCCCATAAGGACGTCATCACCACCGTTACCACGTAGGAAGTTATTCCCCGCATCACCTGTGATTGTATCGTCAAAACGAGAGCCAAAGATATTCTCGATTGAAACATAGGTGTCGCCTGCGGCCTCACCCGTGTTGTTAGCCGCATTGCTGAGGTCCACAGTCACAGCGGATGTCGCTGATACGTAGTAGGCCCAGTCCGACCCTGCACCGCCGTCAAGAGCATCCGCGCCAAGTCCGCCTTGCAGAAAATCTGTGCCGCCTTCACCAAAGAGCTGATCGTCTCCTCTGAAGCCGCGCAGATAATTGACGTTACCGTCACCCGTAACGTGATCATCAAAACGGGATCCGTATACGCGCTCGACAAGGATGTAAGTATCACCCTGCGCATCGCCGCCGAGACCCGTGTTCGTTCCAAGATTTACCGTAACGGCCGCATTTGACGTTGTGTAATCCGCCCAGTCTTGACCAGCACCACCGTTCAAGATGTCCGCATCAGCACCGCCGCGGAGGAAATCCGCCCCGAAGTCGCCGTTAAGCGTATCTTGTCCAGCTTCACCACGTAAATAGTCATTTCCGCTGCCGCCATTGACCACATCATCTCCAGCACCTGCAAACACGTTATCATTACCAGAAAGGCCGTTGATGATGTCATCGTTAGCTGTGCCCGTGAGGACGTCATTACCTGACGTGCCGTTGATTTCGTCCAGGGCAAGTGTTGCCACTTCGATGAGCTGGTCTGCGAACTGCAAGAACTCAGTGTTTGTAATCTGGTCCGTGCCGTCCGTGCCGACATTATCCACGAGGGTAATGACACCTGAATTAAAGGTAAGTGTGTAATCGGCGT
>CAKZTE010000129.1 GCA_937923115.1 uncultured Caulobacterales bacterium
CCCGATGCCGAAACTTTTGCAAAGGCCGTCGGCGAGATGGGGATTACAATTGACGATACTATTGTCGTGTATGACCGTCACGGTATGTTCTCGGCACCGCGCGTCTGGTGGACCTTTCGCATGTTTGGCCACAAGAACATTTGTGTTTTAGACGGCGGCCTGCCCGCATGGATTAAGGCGGGTCAACACATAGCCAGCACATCGTCAGAATACTCACCCTCATTTTACAAAGTGACCCCTGCGCGCGCAAAATTAGCAAGCCTAAAGGACGTTCTATCCGCCTTGGGCGGTGAGGCTCAGATTATTGATGCGCGTCCCCCTGGTCGTTTTAGAGGCACATCCCCCGAACCGCGCAACGGTCTACGCGGCGGGCATATGCCGCGCGCAATAAATGTCCCATTTGGCGCACTGCGAACGAAAAACATGACACTCAAAACGCTATCCGCCATCGGAGAACATTTTAAAGCTATTGACCTGACCGCCCCAATTATTACAACCTGCGGGAGCGGCATCACGGCCGCAGGGCTGGCATTCAACCTTGCGCGGCTGGGAGCAAGCGACGTCAGCGTTTATGATGGAAGCTGGACAGAATATGGTGCGCGCAGTGATTTGCCCATTACGAAAGACTAAACTATGGCCAAAGACGGTAAGAGCCCCCTGCACCACCCTCAGACGCAATTTACCCATGTTGGACGCCCTCCAGCAGGTCTTGGTACAGCGGTCAATCCAGATATAACGCGGGCCTCGACGCTGTTATTTGACCGCGCCGAAGATCTCTACCGCAGCGATATTCGCGGATATGGCCGCCATGGCAGCGCCGGCCATGACGCCCTGATAGAGGCCTTTAACCTGCTCGAAGGCGGCGCAGGCACGACATTGGCCCAAAGCGGGCTCGCGGCCTGCACCTTACCCATATTGGCGAATGTAAAAGCGGGCGATCATTTGCTTTTGACAGATAGCAGCTACGGCCCGACGCGCCATTTCTGCCAGAAGTATCTTAAAGGTATAGGGGTTGAAACGGAAATGTACGACCCGCGTATCGGGGGCGGCATAGACGCCCTCATTCGTAATAATACGGCCGTCATCATGATGGAGTCGCCGGGTTCACTAACGTTTGAAATTCAAGACATCCCAGCCATTACCAAAGCCGCCAAAGCCAAAGGCGTCACGACAATAATCGACAACACATGGTCTGCTGGCCTCTCGCTTAAGCCGCTTGCCCTCGGCGTTGACATATCCTGCCACGCGGCGACAAAGTATTTTGGCGGCCATAGCGATGTGATGTTTGGCGCAACGATATCGGCCGCGCCAGCCATGGCAAAAAAGGTCGCCTTGACAGCAAAATATTTAGGCTACGCAACAAGTCCAGATGATGCGTATCAAATATTGCGAGGATTTCGGACAGTCGTTCACCGCTTCCGCCAGTCAGAGAAAACGGCTTTATCGCTAGCGTTATGGCTAAATGATCAAGATAAAGTTCAGCAAGTGCTTCACCCCGCGCTCCCCACCCACACTGACTATGCTATATGGAAAAGAGATTTCACGGGAACGGCCTGTTTGTTCGGTGTTATTCTTAAACCTTGCTCCGAAGCGGAGGTGCTCGCGTTTATCAATGCGCTTAAAATATTTGGCATTGGGTACAGCTATGGAGGATTTGAGAGCCTTGCTATACACTGTGACCCGCAACTAACGCGCCAACACAGTGACAGTTTGGGCGGCCCCCTCGTGCGCTTTGCCTGCGGTCTTGAAGCTGTAGAGGATTTGAAAAATGATATAGAGCAAGCGCTTGAGAAGATAAATTGAGCCGCCCCAGACCAATGGGCCGTGGGTTGACTCAACGCTGTCACTACGGCTTTGCAGACCGCCAACCTTTGGGCTTTAGTTTTAAATTGCTTGAGTTTTATTTTTCATTGTCTGAATGGGAATAGTTTACACGCGCCGTCATTCAGCCTATCTAGGCATCACCAGATCGGAGTCGCTTTAATGTTTGCTAAAATCTATCAACCCGCCGCATCTGCCATGCAATCTGGCCGTGGCAACTCAAATAAGTGGGTTTTGGAATTTGTCAGTAAAACGCCGACAATCATTGACCCGCTAACGGGGAATGCGCGGTCAACTGACATGCGGAGCCAGCTAGAGCTTAGATTTGACACGATGGAGGCCGCAGTCGCCTACGCCAAAGCCAATGATATTCCCTACCGCGTCAGCCAAACAAAAACACGTAAGAGAATATCCCGCAGCTATGCCGACAACTTTGCCTATGATCGCAAGCTTCCTTGGACACATTAGGCCCCTATTTTAAGGATCCATAGCTCAACTGGATAGAGCAGCCGCCTTCTAAGCGGCAGGTTGCAGGTTCGAGTCCTGCTGGGTCTGCCACCCTCATTAAAACTAGATTTTAAGCTATTGACCGCGGTTAAAAGCGGAATTCAGCATATTCTTGACGTCACTTAACGATTGCGTTTTTGTGCTCTCTAACCGCTGCGCTGCGGCGCGAATAGCAGCGTGGTCTATGCCGCCTCGTGGCGCGGGACTGGCCGCCGGTGATCGTCCATTGCCGGAGCTTGGCGGCGAGCCACCTTGAGACGTGCTCTCAAGTGCACGCTGTAAATGCTGGCGCGCTGAAGAGACTGGGATAGAGCTTCGGATATGATTCGGACGTCCATGGGCACCCATATCATCTTTGCGAATCGTGCGCGTGCGCCATTGTTCAAAGACTTTAAGCATGAACTCTTCGGACAGATCGCCTCCAGACCACAGTTCACTAAAGCTCGCGCTAGAACTATGCGGACGGTATTGTTCGGGCAGCGTGTTCAAGATAACCCGCATGGGCAAGTTTACACTTTCGCCAAAGACCATTGTTTCCGCCGTGCCTAATGAAGGGAGGAAGGACAGCAGCTCTGCGGCGCCGTCAGGGACGGCGGCTTTAACAAAGTCTTGGTCAATCTCATTGGACAGACGCATCGAGAATATGGTTGAACATTGCGACAATGTTGACGGTTCAAGTTCAGACGGGCGCTGCGATATAATCGCTAACGAAACACCGTACTTACGGCCCTCTTTCGCGATTCGAGAGATGGCCCGGCGCGTCGAGTTAAAGCCGAGTGTTGGGTCAGCGGGAATGTAACGGTGGGCTTCTTCGCACACGAGGAGAATAGGGATTTTACGCTCGCTCCACATTGCCAACTCAAATGCGAGGCGGCTAACAACCGCGACAACAATGTTGAGAGCTTCCGATGGAATGCCAGAGAAGTCGAGAATGGCAATCGGTTTGCCCGCAACAGGAATACGGAAGATACGGCCAATAATATTTGAAATCGTGTCAGGAGACGCTTGATTACGAAAAGTAAAGGCATAGCGTGGATCGGCGACCAAGGCCTCAATACGGCGTTTTAACCGCTTATACGGGGCAAGATTGTTGTTATTTTCAAGCTTACCCATATTGTAATCAATAAGACGAAGAACATCGCGAATCCGGTAGGGCACAGGACTGTCAAGCGAGATGTGCGTTGCTACGCGGTGTAGGTCCTTTTCGACATCTTCAAATTTCGTCTCGGAGGACACATCGCCACTAGCGGAGCGGTCAAACAGGCGTTTGGCCTTTAGGATAACATCATTGAGGACTTCTTGTTCTTCGCGCGACTGGTCTTCAATATCAGAGGTCAGCAACTCAACCGCTTCTTCGAAATTGAACATCCAAAGGGGAATATCAAGTGTGTCAGGACGAATGACCTCGGCTAGATTTCCGAAGCTTTTGGAGTATTCATTATGAGGATCAAAGAGTACAACATGGGCTGTCGGGCTGTTTTTCAAAATCGCCTGAAGCACGAGCGCAACAGTGCATGATTTACCAGATCCGGTAGAGCCAATGATTGCAAAGTGTTTTGACAGGAGGTCATCAATGCGTACTTCCGCGACGATGCGATCATCTTGCTGTAAACGCCCGACCTCGATTGATTTGTGATGCTTGGTAGAGAAAATGAGCTTTAAATCGTCTGGAGACATATTATAGACAGGTTCGTTCAAAACAGGAAACGATCTAACCCCGCGATAAAACCGTGTTTCGCCTGTCGTGGGGTTCGTTGTGATTTCGCCCAAAATATCGAGCCGCGCTAAGCAGCCATCTCCCAGACCTTCTTCATCTGGGCTCCCGATTTGCAGCGACGAAACCATCGCAACGACAACTGACTCCGTCGTGATGATTTTCAAAATAGTGCCGAGCTGCGCCATAGAAAGCTGCCCGTTACGAATCAACGATTTAGACAATGACACCATGGCCATGGACGAACCAACCGTTAGAATACGGCCTATCTCAACGCGTTTATAGGGCGCACTAATTGGATGTTGTGCCACTTGGACATTTTGGTTTGCAACTGACATAGTAATTATCCCCAAGTGAGTTTGGAGATTAACATCAGGTGGTTAGCAAAGACTTACTAAAATGCAATCTGTGCGTATCACTAAATTGGTGGAGAAATCATGGTCGGGGCGGCAGGATTCGAACCTGCGACCCCCTGTTCCCAAAACAGGTGCGCTACCAGGCTGCGCTACGCCCCGACGATGATTTCGGGTGTATTATACATTACACAGGGCAGTGCAAGCCCTAGTTCGCGTT
>CAKZTE010000130.1 GCA_937923115.1 uncultured Caulobacterales bacterium
GCAGGCGTTATCTTTGGCGGTATCAAGCGTATCGGCGCGGTTGCCTCACGGCTTGTCCCGTTTATGGCTGTCATTTATATCGGCGCGGCGCTCGTTGTGATTGCCGCCAATATCGGCCAAGTGCCTGCCGCATTTGGTCTCATCTTTAAAGGCGCTTTCGGTCTGCAAGGTGCAGGTACAGGTATAACGATTGGGCTCATGATGCTCGCCATGCAAAAAGGTGTGGCGCGCGGGCTGTTCTCTAATGAGGCGGGCCAAGGCTCTGCTCCGATTGCCCATGCGGCGGCGCAAAATAATGACCCTGTCAATCAAGGCATTATCGCCATGCTCGGCACAATCATTGATACGCTAATTATTTGTACGATTACGGCGCTGGTCATTTTGACATCTGGCGTAATGTCGGCAGATTGTCTCGCGAGCCCCGCTATTCTGACTATTCTAGAGAGCGGCTCAACACCACCAGGATGTGAGATTGGCGTCCCGCTTACAGCGGCCGCCTTCGACGCCACACTGATTGGCTTTGGTGAGCATATCGTGACCATATGTCTGTGTATCTTCGCCTTCACCACCATTATCGGCTGGAGCTATTACGGCGAGCGTTGCGCGGCTTTCATCTTCAAGGAAAAGTCTATTCCTGTCTTCCGTTGCTTTTGGGTCCTCGCCGTGTTCGCCTCGACCTTTGCGCTGTACTTTGAAACAGGCGAAGACAATCTTGTGGTGGCGACCTTCTGGTTGATTGCCGATAGTTTGACGGGCCTCATGGCCGCGCCAAACCTCATTGCGCTTATCCTGCTCTCGCCTGTTGTGTTCAAGCTTTCGCGTGAATATTTTGACAAAGAGAAAATCGCAAATGACGGATTGATTGACCAAGACGATATGTAAGGGATTTGCCATAAATATAGAAAGGCCAGCCTTGCTGGCCTTTTTCACACGCTGTTATGGCTGCGCGCATGAAGGCTCAAAGATTGACTATGGAAAATCAGTACACCCATAAAGACCTTGATATTGACAAGCTTAAGGACAGTAATCACCGCGCTTTTGTGGGCGGTATGTGGGATGAAATTGGACAGCTCCAATTTGACTACATGGTGTCCAAAGGGCTGTCGCCGTCTGATCGGTTTATTGATGTCGCGTGCGGGTCCATGCGCGGCGGACGATTTTTCATCCGCCATTTAGAGGCGCAGCATTACTATGGTTTTGACCTTGTGCGTGATCTCATTGATGCGGGCCTCAAACATGAGATTGAGCCCTTGGGACTCTTAGGCAAAGTGAATTTCGATAACCTTGTAGCCGCAGAAGGCTTCGCCTTTCCGCCGCAATGGCGCGGCATTGATAGCGGAATTGCGCTGTCTCTTTTCACGCATTTAACCTTAAATTCTATCGCGCTGTGCCTTAGCAATCTCGGCGCGGTGATGAAAGATAAGGCGAAGTTCTACGCAACAATTTTTCATGTCACCGAGAGCCAGCAAATGACGCCGCAAGATCATTTGGACGGTATCACCACCTTTTTGTGCCAAGACCCCTATCACTATACGCGTGCCGATATGGATTATCTCGCGGCCAAGACAGGATGGCGCGTGGAAGCGATAGAGGAATTTGGCCATCCGAGAGGCCAGAGCATGGTGGTTTTTCAGAAACTGTGAAATCACCGCCGCCGCCCTAAGAAGAGATTGAACATCGGCTCAATTCCTGCAAAATGACGGCATGGCCATTTTTAAGTATAAAGCCTTGGACAGAAACGGCGTGACCGTTAGCGGCGAGCTGGACGCGCTCACGGAGTCCGATGCCTTTGAAGTTTTGCAGCGCCGCCGCCTCGAAGCTTTTGAGATTGGCGTGAAGCCAGAAACTAGCCAGTTATTTGGCGGTACGCGCCGCGTAAAGCCGCGCGATATGGCACGTTATGTGCGGCAACTCGCGACGCTTCTCTCTGCTGGGGTGACCTTGCTTGACGCGTTGGGATCGCTCTCGCGGTCAAATGCCCACCCTAAATTAGCGCAGGCTTCGACCGCTATTCGCAAAGACTTGCGCGCAGGGACGCGCTTGTCAGTGGCGATGAGCACCCATCTTCCGCAATTGCCGCGCTATGTACCGCGGCTTGCGGAGCTGGGTGAGGCGACCGGGCAGTCGGCAAAGGCGCTCACGGATGCGGCGGATCGTATGGAATATGAAGATGAGATGCGCTCCGAAATTAGTACGGCGCTGGCTTATCCTATGTTTTTGGCTGTTGTTGGCGGGGTCATTACGTTTTTAATGTTCCTGTTTATCGTGCCGCGATTTGATCAAATGCTGGCGGGTAATCGCGACAACTTACCCCTGATGTCCAAAGCCGTGATTGGTGCGGGGGTGGGTCTTAAGAATAATGTGTTTGCTGTTCTTCTTGTGTTTGCGGCCCTCATCGCCGGGAGCGTCTACATCTCTCGCAATGAGGATTTAAAGGCGACTATGCGCAGCTGGCTCGAAGGCCTGCCTGTAGTTGGCCCCGTTCTGGTGCAATCTGATCTTGGCGGCTGGGCGCGCACAATGGGGATTGCGCTCGATAACGGCGCCGACCTTTTATCGGCGTTGCAGCTGGGCGAATATGGTCTGCGCAGCGCGCGCCTCAAAGCGGGTATGCGGGTGGTGCGCAGCGAAATTCGCGCGGGCCGCAACCTTGATGAGGTTTTGGAAGAAAATGTCCCTGACTTTGACCCGCTCACGATTGACCTTGTTCGTACAGGCCGCGCCTCTGGCGGGTTAGCGGACATGCTCTTATTTGTAGGAAAGACTCAAGAAGCAGAAACGCGCGAGCTGACCAAGCGGCTTTCAACCCTCGCGGAACCGATTGCCATCATGCTCATTGCAGGCATTGTTGGTACGATAGTAATTTCTATCGTTATGGCTATGACCAGCCTTTACGACTTTGCGATATAGGCCTTGCGAAAGCACCCGCTAAGCAATCTGCTGTGCGGTCCAAACTGCGAATATACCAACGGCGAGGCACGGCCCAAAGGGGATCCAATTCGCCGGCATGTCTGTTTTTTGAGGGAATATTCGCGGCATTACAAGCGCAGCGCAAATCCCGAGAAGGCTGGCAATGAGCACGATTAAAGGCAGCCCCGCCCAGCCTGCCCAGGCCCCGCCCGCTGCCAGTAACTTTGCGTCCCCGCGCCCCAGTCCGTCAATGCCGCGCAATTTTTTGAACGCGGCGGCTATACCGACAAAAGCTAAATAGCCAATGGCCGCGCCGATGAGCGCGTTGATGAGACCAGCTGTAAGTTGGCTTTGAATAAGGCCAAGCCCAATTAAAGGAAAGGTGAGCACATCCGGCAGGCGAAACTCGCGAAGGTCGACATAAGATAGGGGCAGCAAAAGCCCGGCTAAAACTGCGCCCCAAAAATAAACTACCACGGCTCTTTGCTCACATCTTTTCTCACAGAGCTACGCTCACGCGCACAGCTTGGCACTTGGGCGGGGTGAGCTGAAAGACTGCCTTTCGGCCCTGCGGATTTTGTATGGAGATGTAACCACCCGAACATACTCCGCTGGGCGAAATATCAATAATATCGCCCTCTACGGTCCAGTTTTCAGGGACATCGAAACGGCGAAGAGATTGTAAATCTCTCGCCTCCATTTCTGACTTGGTAGCGCTATGGGTGACAAAAGCGCGGGCCTCGCCATTCATCACGGCATCGGAACGCACGAGCAATATATCGGCGATAGCGGCTTCGGACGTGCGGATGAATCGGTTGCTCTCAATTGCGCTTACCATGCGCGCGCCCACTAAGCTCAGCATAAGCGCCATGATTGCCAGCACGACAATAATTTCGAGCAGAGAAAACCCAGCCTCAGAGCCTAGCCGTTTAGCGGGTTTATGAGGAGATATCGGCATTTGCGCCGCTGCCGCCAACGGCGCCGTCTGCCCCATATGAAATCACATAAGGAATGCTCATACGGCCGTTTTCTTGCGCGATTGGGGGCTGGTAGATATAGGCGTTTTTCCAAGGGTCCAGCGGAATTTCGCCTTCCATATAGGGGCCGTACCAAGAGCCATTGTCATTGGCTGGCGGCGATACAAGCACAGCGAGCCCTTCGTCGCCAGAGGGGTAACGGCCGGTATCGAGTTTAAAGCTATCAAGCGCGAGGCGCAGTGTTTTAGCTTGGGCTTTGGCTGCCGTAACTTGTGCTTTGTCAACATTGCCCAGTAGTCGCGGGGCGACAAAAGCCATGAGCGTTCCAATGATGGCGAGGACAACGAGAATTTCTAGCAGGCTATAGCCGGCCTCTTTATCCTCTGCGTAGGTTTGGCGTTTAAGCATTTTGCGTATTTCCAGTCTCAATATCAGGTGACAAGTCCAATGTGGATGTGTGCGTTCCGCAAACGCGAAACACTTCGGAGAGCGTCGTGACGCCTGAACGGGCCTTTAAAATACCATCCTCAAGCAAGGTAATAAAGCCTTGGCCGCGGGCGACGTCCAGCAGTTTTTGCAGGCTTGCACCCTCCAAAATAGCTTCGGAGAGCGCATTGTCCATCTTAACTGTTTCAAAAATAGCGATACGGCCACTAAAGCCTGTTTGGCTACAGTCGGTGCAGCCTTGGCTTTCGCGCCAATTATTTTTGCCTTTAATCTGCGGGTCAATGATGGCGCCATTTTTAATCATATCCCATATCATGTCCTCGCCTTCGGGCTTGGCAACGGGAACGGAGCATTTCGGGCAAAGGCGGCGCACGAGCCGCTGTGCGACAAGGCCCTGCACGGCAGAGATGACCATATAAGGCTCGAGTCCGATATCCACGAGGCGGGCAACAGCCGCCAAAGCGGAGTTTGTGTGAAGCGTAGAGAGTACAAGGTGCCCGGTCAGCGCGGCTTGGGCGGCAATTGTGGCTGTCTCGCCGTCGCGAATTTCGCCCACCATGATAATATCTGGATCTTGGCGCAATATGGCGCGCAGGCCCTTGGCAAATGTATAGTCAATACTAGCATTTGTTTGGATTTGGATAATCCCGTCCATATCATATTCAACGGGGTCTTCGATTGTGATAATTTTGCGCACGCCGTTATTCAGCCCGCGCAGACCTCGGTAAAGTGTCGTTGATTTCCCTGACCCCGTTGGTCCTGTGACGAGCACAACGCCGTTTGGCCGCGAGAGAAGCTCCTGCAGCGTCTTTTTAGCATGCCCCTCGAGCCCAATGGCCTCCAGATCTGGCAGTTCGGTCTCTTTTTTCAATAGCCGCATAACAAGGCTTTCACCCCAACTTCCGGGCAGGGCGGAGACGCGAAGGTCAATATCTTGGCCAGCAAAACGGATAGTTTGGCGGCCATCTTGTGGCAAGCGACGCTCTGCAATATCCATCCCAGAGAGAAGCTTAATACGGCTGGCGACAGCGTCAAAATTTGATTTTGGATCGGTTTGTTTCGTGTGAAGCACCCCGTCAATACGGTAGCGCACTTGGAATTTATGCTCGAAAGGTTCGATGTGTATATCCGATGCGTCTTCGCGCAATGCTGTTGAAAACACGCGGTTGACGAAATCGATAACCGGGGCTTCTTCGGCCATTTCCTTGAGCCGGACAGCGTCGTCGTCGGAAAGCCCGTCCGCATCGGCGGGGTTTTCCTCGCGGATGTGAAACAGCGCTTTTTCAACAGTTTGATTGCTTGCGACGAAATCTCTGAGCTCAACGCCCGCCTTGTAGCAGCGGCGTTCAATTTGCTCGCGCAGTTCCGGAGACAATATGTCCTGTGCAAGCATGTGGATGGGGGCGTTATCCGTCTCTTGCCAAATGGCGCATTGGCGCGCCGTCAGCCAGCGCGAATTAAGCCCAAGGGCGGTCATGGCGCGCGTATAATCATCAGGATCAATGCTGACTTTATCCGCGCTCATAATGGGCAGGCCAAGCTGCTCACTTTGCGCAATTAACAGATCTTCCTCAGACACGGCTCCGATACGCAACAGAGCTTGACCTAGAAGACCGCCGGCTTCTGCTTGCAATCGCGCGGCTTGGGCCAGGTCGCTCTGTTTCACGAGCCCGCGCGCGTGGAGAATATCTCCGATGGTTTGTAAATGTGCGGTTTGCATGATTGTTATCCTAGCGACCACTATAGCGGCGAGACGCTTAAATAAAAATAGGAAATGCAGCCGCGAGGCAATCTATAGGGCCACGCGGTTTTGTTTCGCGCATAAAAAAACGGCCCCTCCCGAAGGAGAGGCCGTTCAAAAGTTTTAAACTGAGACTAGTTGTCGTCGTCGTTTAGGTTTGGCTCAAGTGAATCTTCTTGATCGTTGTTTGCGCCATCGTTAAACGCTGTAACAATTCCGCCTTTAGCCAACAAACGGTCGATATCGACATCTGCGTTTGGCGTTTCGACGTTGATAAGAACGTCAAAGCGCTCTGTATCAGCCGGGATAGGCATCGTTGATGACACAAGAACGGCTTCGCCGTAGCTGTTAGCAACGACTGAACCAGCATAAGTTCCGTTGTTGTTAGAGTTCTCTAGTGTCAACGAGTAATCAACTGACTCGTTAGCGTCTAGACCTGTGATGCGGTAAACTGAAAGCGTCTGTGCACCTGCTGGGCCAGAGTTCCAGTCGAAGTAACCAAATTCACGGCCTTCACGCTGAAGTGAATCAAGAGCGCCAGTCGGGCCAGCTTCGCTTGCGATCAAATCAGGCGTAAGTGTTGTGCGGAACGTGATTTTTGAGTTACCAACAGATACAGTCTGCGTTGGGATTACAATCGTGCCATCAGCGATAGCAAGAATTGAGTCAGGCGTTGCGTCCAAAAGCTTAAGCTTGTCTGCACCAGATGTTGCCATCACAGTAAAGACGTTGCCAGACTTAACACTTGGGATACCGTTGACGAACACTTTGTCGATGCCAGTAGCATCTTCAAAGACAACGTCGAACATAAATGTTGCAACATCGCCAGCAACGATTGGCTGTACTGTTGTAAGACTTGTGCTCACAGTTGGGTCGATTTTATACTGAATTGTACCAAGAACGCCGTCAACATTTGTGCCGCCAAATTCAGCGATGTTCGTGTAGCCAGAACCGAGTGTGATTTTTGTATCAGAAACACTCGCGTCAGACATTACCATGCCCGAAATACCTGACTGACAAGGGGCGATCAGGCCTGAAGTTGAAGCTGATCCACCATCAACTAATGTCCCAAGCTCAGTAGCGACGCTAACCGTTAGTGGGCTACCAGCGACCGGGCAAGATGAAAGCCCAAGGTCAAGATTGAAGCCAAGTGAATCGATTTGCTGGTTTTGCGGGATTGATGTTACGAAAGTAACAAAGTTCGACCCAACTGTTCCGCCAGCTTCGATGAAGGGTGAGTTACCACCAGTGATGTCTGAACCCACAACCGCCTGAGAGAAGTTTACGCCAGCTGGCAGGTCGACTCTAACACGTAGATTGTTCGCAGACGGGTAAAATGAACCGGGTGTCGTATCAACGTTGAAAGTGAAATTGCCTGTTAGGGCTGGGTCACCTGGAAGCTGAAGTTCAAGAGCCGGAACGATACCTGTTGGCGTAACGTTTGTAATATCAAGCGCATTTGCAGCGCCTGCAGTAATGGCTACCATAGAAACGGCAGCTAAGAGTGATTTGATTTTCATGTTTTCCTCACCTGTTAATCAAAATTTAAATGTGCAGAAAACTGCACGCTTCTGAAGGGCAAGCATCCAAAGGTACGGGGAATCAAATCGCCACCCCCTCATATGCCTACTGCGTCTATAGGTGGGTCAAATCCAAGCGTCAAGAGTTCCGTCGCATTGATTTATGCTGTTTTACTGCAATCATCGCGCCAAAGATGTATTTTTATCACACTCTTATCAAAAGGTTAACCCGCAAAGCTATTTTTGCCCTTTTTGTGCAGTTTTAGTGCACGTAAGGCCTTATAGCGCATCGAAAACCGAGAGTGTGGGCCGCCACCCTATGCCTTGCAGGCGCAGGATTTCGGAGGCGCCGCTATTGTAATCAATGCCAATGTCGACGTTATAAAGCGTGACCTCATAACGTGAGGGGAACCCGCCCGCTGTGCGGCCCATATGGGGTCCAGCCGCCGGGGTCGATTGCCAGCGCACGCGGGCATAGGGCGTTGTCATCTCGCCGCTCGGTGTTTGGTTCAGATTGAGGGCTGAAATATGCGCGAGTGCTGTGTCTTGTACGGACAGCCGTTGTTCACTGCGCTCTAGAGCCTCCGTTGTCCTGACAAATTGCCCCTGTAGCGCCAAAAGCGGGAGCAGCGCGCCCGCAAGCACGGCCATAGCGACCAAAGCTTCAAGAACAGAGAAGCCCGCGTCGCGTCGCGGCTCACCTGTCAGATTGGGGGCATGTGTGCCCGTCAGCCGCCCCATGACTTAGAATTTTCGAGGCTGAAGCGTGAGCATACGGCTATCGTCGGCGAGTAATTGATCCATGCCGCCTGATAAGCGCCGCACAAATTGATCTTTGTCGGTCTGTCCGCGCAGCACATAGGCGGTAATAAGGACGACAAGTTCCGTATTATCCTCAGATAGGCCTTCGCTAGAGAAGAGCCGCCCAACCAGCGGAATGTCCTTAAAGAAAGGCACGCCTTTGTCGTCTACTGTGAAGCTGCGCTGTATAAGCCCGCCCATGACGGCCGTTTGCCCGTCTTCAAGAGAGAGCTGCGTTGATAGTGACCGATTTGAAATAGTCGGGCTAGAGATGCTAGAATTGCCCGTATCAAGCTCTGAGCTGACTTCTTGTGCAATCGTAAGGTCAATACGATTGTCTGAGAATACAATAGGCTCAATGGAAAGCAAAACACCGGTCTTGCGGTATTCAATGCTTTGTAGAATGTCGGTTTGCCCGACGCCATCTTGCACATTTGACGCGCGCTGTGAAGACAGCACAGGGATGTCTTGGCCAACTTGAATTTCTGCCGTGGAGCCAGATCTGGCCGTCAATATGGGCGTGGAGAGCAGCTTCACGCGGCGATTTGAAGCAAAGGCATTGAGCGTGGCATCAATGTCATTACCCAGTAATCCTATGGAAAGCCCTGTGGAGCCCACACCAATACCGGCTGTCTCTGCTGTTGCTGTGACATTCCCTAATCCGATATCGGAGAGGCGAAAATCAAGGCCGAGATTGGTATTATTGACAAGGGAGACCTCAGCAATTTGTACTTCAATCAGCACCTCCGGCGCAGGCGTATCGAGCTGCTCAAGCAAAGAGCGCAGCTTAGCATAGTCACTTGACGTGCCCGTAAAGACAATACGGTTGCCAGAAGCATCAACAGTGAAACGGGTCTGACTCGATGTGAGGCCGCCGCCGTCCCCACCGCTGCTTTGGCGCGTATTAATGTTTCCATTGCCGCCAATGTTATTATTGAGCGCACCTTGCGCTGTCGAAATGCCGCCAATATCGGCGCGGTCCGACAATACGCTATTGGCTGTATTGGCGAGTTCTTCTGCGGCGACGTTCTTAACTTGATAAATATAAATTTGTTTCGTGTCCCCGCCCTGAACAGGCCGATCAAGTTCGGCAAGCCAATTGGTGACGCGCGCATGAGCTTGAGCCGTTTTGGCGAAAATGAACAAGTCATTGGAATATTCGACAGGCATAAGGAAAATCGTCCGGCTCAGCCCAGGATTGCTTGTCACTTCCCAGCCTTCAACGGCGAGCGCTTGTTCTACCACTTTGGAAAACTCATCAACGTTCCAATATTGCGGCGTGTATTTTTTGACTTGCGATCCCGCAAACTCTAACTCGTCCAGTTCGCTAATGATAGACAAGGCAACATTCACGTCCTCGGGAAGGCCTGAAAGGGTGAGGTAATTGTTTTGTGGGTTGGATTTAATCCGAATGACATCTGTTTTATTTTGAAAGGTTTCCATCAAAATGCTGTACATGCTATTGGCATCAACGGCTTGCATTTCAACAAATTGAATGATGGGGCGCAAATCAGAGCGGGTTCGTGCCCGCGCGCGTGACTTAATGAACTTTGGTATACGAGAGCGTAGCGCCGCATCTTGGATGATTTTATAGCTCCCGTTTTCGGGTACCACTCGCACGCCGTATTCTTTGAGCGCTTCGGTGACAAGCGTTTGAAAATCTGGGCCTGTCATTTTTCCGGAACTGCGAAGCTGCACAACATCTGTCATGGCCGAGACATCTTTGCCGATAACGAACGGCACTTGCAGCATTTCGCCAAAAGCTATGTCAACAAACTGTGGTAGCGGTAGCGGTGCAACATAGGCTTCAATGCTGCGGACGCGTGTCGGCGGTGCAGTGCGCGAAATTCCATCACTATATTCGGCGCTGTTGGCGTTCGTCAGTACCGGAACTGCTGCCACATCACTTGGCAGGGATGTCGTGTAAGTTTGACGAGAGTTAGCGGGACCATTTTGCGTAGGCTCTACATATTGGCGCGGTCCGCGCTCGAGTCCATATCCAATTTCATTCTGCTCCAGTGTCGCGCCAGAGGTGCGCGTATATGGGCCGCCTGCTTGTCCCATTTGCAGCGTCGCTTGCTGGCTTTGCGCCGCTGTAACCCTGGGCGCAATTTTTTGGCCAGAGAGGTCACGCTGCAGGCCTTCTAATGTTTGGCAAGCGGATAGGCTGATGATTAAGGCGGTCGCCGCGCTGCCCAGAAGTCCGCGCCGGATTGTGTTTCCGCGCTGTGGATTTAGTTTAAGGCTCATATTACTCTCCGCCGCCAGCGCGTCTCTGGACGGCATTGTTAGTCTTGCTTGCACCATCGCCTGCACTGTCCATAGCGCCTTCTGCAGGTTTTTCAAAAGCTTCTTGCAGATAGCTGTTAATAGGAATCTCCAGCTCTTGGCCATCAAAAACCGCGAAAACGCTTTTTCTGGAAACAGATGTAATCTCCCAGCCGCTCTCAAGCACGTCGCCCGCTTTTACCGTTCGGATGACGTTGTCCGCCCCAATAAGCGAGACGTGACGAATATTCTTGACTGTTTTAGCGCCCCCAATTTTGGGAAAATCAGGCAGGGTGCCGGGCGTTTTTACCGCGGAGTCTTCTGAGCTTGGACCTTTGCGTTCTTCAATTAAGCTAAGGGGCAAAAGTGACGAGGCTTTCAGCTGCGCGGCAATCGTGCTGTACGCTTGTTTTGACAAAGGATTATATTGCAGGGAGTCCCAGCCATCAACAGTTGGGGCTTGCTGACCTGCGCTTGTGCCAGCGCGCATCCAGCCAAGGGCTGCGCAAAGCGCGCAGGCTAGAACAATATAGGGTAGAATACGGCGCATCACGGCTGACCCTCCGTACCCGCAGCGGTTGAAGACAGTTGAATGGGAGCCCGGCCAGACATGGCGAGCCGCGGCGGGCGGCGGTCGCGCAAGGACTGTGCAAAATCAAACTCGTCAATAATGATGATTTTGTCGTGAACGGCGATGGCCTGAAAGAAATCTGCGAAATCTTTAGAGGAGCGCGCGCGTCCCGTCATTTCAAATGTCAGCATGCTCACACCTTCGGAGTCGGCCGGTTCGGGATCGACGCGAACTTGTAACTGGTCAAATTTCAGGTCATTTGAGATTTTGCGCAGAGATTGCTGAAGCTCAGCCGCGATGACCCCCGCTGTCGGGCCTTGCCAGATCTCAGCCTGAAGGGCCTGGCGCGCGGCGCTACTTTGGGCCAAGCGGTCCGCCCAGTGATCTGTTTCTCTGATGGCCGAAAGGGTCGAAAGCTCTGTTTGCGCGGCGATGACCCGCTGCTCAAGCGCGGTTTCGGCGCTGGCAAATCTTTCAAGCCCCAAAACCCCCAGAACGCAAGCGATAAAGAGCAGGCCATAGGCGGCCAAAGGCGTCATTTCGATATCCTGAGGCGTTAGTTTCATTGCGGTCCCCTTTCGCCAACGTTTGCGGGGCTTAAGTTTTCAGGGTTTGCATTTTCAGGGTTTGCATTTCTAAGGGTCTGGGCGACGAGGGTTTGCGGGCTCAGCAAGTCCGCTTTAACGATCAGGCTTTTAGCGCCGTCAAGCGAGACGCTAACATTGGCCAGATTGGGCTGAGCCTCAAGCAAGGTCACAACATCCGGGACAGAGATTTCATCCTCCCCGCCTAGCCGCACTTCTAAGGCTCCATCTCTTAGGCTCATGCGTTCAATGCCTAAATCCGATGTGCCTAGTACATTTGTCAGCGCGCCAAAACCCGCTAGGACTGTGCCGTTATCACCCAGCGCGCGGTAGCGGCGCACGAAACTCATATTGGCGAGCGCGCGCCGCCGCTCACTTTGGATCTGCTGCGTCTCGCCCCGCAGCGCGGCGGTTTGTTCACTCACGCCCGATAGCGCGAGGCTTTCGCGCGCATATTGTCCTGCGGTGTAAAAGGCGAAACATCCCGCAAGCGCGAAGGCCGCGCGGGCGAGGCGCGCGGGCGAAAACATTTGCGAGAGGCGGTCGCGATCGATGTCAAAGACGGGAAGGTCGCTTCGCCACGGCACGTCAATAGCGGCAGGCCGCGACACGGCAAGATCAGCGCCGCCTTGCTGCGCCAGCGTTTCGCCGGCTGCGCGCATAAAAACGGACCAATCAGCATCAGAGGGCTCTCGCCCCCACCAGCGGCTGGCGATTAAATTTCCTTGGTTCCAGATTTGCCCGTCAAACCCTGACAGTCCTTTTACAAGCCGCGCGCCGTGAGAATGGGGCACTTGCGCAACGGCCTCGGGGAGGTAACGGCCCGCGTGGGCGCTGTGCATTGAATATCCCCAAACCCCGGCCATGATGGGGCCAGCGGACGCGCTGCTTTGCGCTCCAGCCGGGCGGTCGACTTCAACGCGAATCCCGTTTTCATCGGCTAGAGCCTCATTTCGCGCTTTTAAGATAGCGGCTTTTTTGGCGTCAGCGCTGCGCCCCGCAAGCCGCATACGGCGGAATGAGCAGTCGGCGCGCGCAATAATGCACACGCTTTGACCGATCAGCGCCGGCTTGCGAAGGGTTTCGCGCTCTGCCCGATTATTAAGGGCGAAGAGACGAGGCGTGAACAACATGGTCTAACTCATCAAAGTTTAGTGGGCCGTTTTGCGCTGCTATTGGCGCGCCCACATAAGGTGCAAAATCGCTCTCTAACACAGTGCTGTCATAAACCCAATGGCGTCTATAAGGGGTATCAATACCGCCCAAAAAACGTTCAATATCGACAACCCTTTTCTGGTAACGCCCATCGCTGCGCGCCGCCCAAATTGTAAAACGCGCGAGCTGAGAGGAGGCGTCATTGTCCAGTTCTATCTGTTCAAATATATCAAGCTTTTTTGCGGGGGAGAGGGGCGCATCATTAAGGCCGATAATTTGTTTCAAATTGTCTGAGGCAAAGGCCTGCCGAAAGCCGGGCCCAGCGTTAAGGGTCGTCATCGCCTTGAGCGTCTTCATGTCCATCACGCTTATACTGTCTGCCCAGCCCATCACGCCCGCTAATTCACGATAGCTTCTGAGTGGGGCATTGGTTGGTGGGGACAGGCTTTGTGTGCGGTAATTAAAACTCTCTGCACCATTGGGGCGCTTGCGCTCATCAGGGTCAATATAATCACCCAGCGCCGCTATCATATCGCGCGCTTGTGCACGCGGCGCGCCGGCGGCCTCCAGAACGGGTAATAAAAACTCTGGATTGCTTTGACCCAATGGCAGAAGCCCTGCGCCGTCGCGATAGGATATGACGGCATCCACCGCGCCTTCCGAACCGTTCAGCACGAAGCGGCGTAAACTGCCGTCACCGCGCCAGATATCTTTGGCAATTTGGCTTGCAGCATCCTCGCGTAGCGGCCTGCGTCCATCGGGTGACAAGAAGCCAAATTCCCAGACAATTGGGCTTTCGGGCGACAAATCGTAACCGCCTTTCACTTCATTACCTGTTAGCAGGGAATAGGTCGCTGCGGCCTCCGCGCTGAGCAGCACGCGTTCCGTATAGGCGCGGTCTTGCATCTCTCCGACAATAGCCGAAGCCTTTTGCAGACGCTGCGCGGCAATCGTGCCGGCAATGGCGAGAATGGCAATGACGACCAGAACATAGGGCAGGACAAAACCACTATCGGCTTGCGCTTTTGCGCGCACGCGCGGGGTCATAGGCCTGCCCCAATATCAAAATTAGGCGGCAATATCGTCGATTGCGATATGCGCCCTGTCCAGATGACAAACTCCTGCGCTCGCAGCCGTACGGCCTGGGGCAGGGCGGGGGTGCGCTGTAATTTTCCATCGTCAAAATAGCCGCGTTCGGGCGTGACCTCAGGCGGCCAGATGGCGTACCACTCTTGATCTATGCCCATATATTCAAAGCGCGCGCCGGGCGGCAGGCCTGTCATAATCTCCCAGCTCTCCTGCGTATTCTCGGGGCTATATATCAGAGTTTCTTGGCCGTTTTTCCCGGCTTGCAACCTCAGCATCACGAGCTCTGGACCGCCCATATTTGCGCTGAGCGGGGCCGAGGAGAGTCCGCGAAGCGCGCGCGACTGCCCCTCAAAGGCCGTGCCGGGTTGATGCGGCCAATGCGGCATCATCCCGTCAATCACGCGCGATATCGCCAGCCGATCAAGGCTTTTATTGACGGTGCGCTCGCCCGCTTTTACCGCGCGGTCAGACAGCGAGAGCATGGAGCTTGTACTTTGGAACAGGGCGAGCGAGGCGATGGACATAATCGCCAGCGCAAACAAGGTCTCGAGCAGGGAAAACCCTCGCTCAGTCTCTGTCTCTATAAAAGGGCCCTTTTTCATTGCCCCTGTTTAGCAGCAGCAAGGCCTTTGCAACAAGCGCTTAAACATTACCGCTTATTCAAGATATTTACTCTTCCCAGATATTTACTCTTCCAAGATGATTACTCTGCCGCGTCCAGTTTCAAGAAGCGCGGCGGCAGCGGGCATGACACGCCTGTTGGGCCGTGCGCGCAATAGCCTTGCGGATTCTTGGCCAGATATTGCTGATGGTAATCCTCGGCGGCGTAATATGTGCCGGCGGGCTCAATCTGGGTTGTAATCGCGGGCGCGCCCTTCGCCTGATAGGCGCTGTCATAGGCCGCGCGCATTTCGGCGGCAATCTCGGCCTGCGTGTCGTCATGCGTCAAAATAATAGAGCGGTATTGGCTACCGATATCATTGCCTTGGCGGTCGCCCTGTGTGGGGTCATGGTTTTCAAAAAACACTTTCAGGATCTGGGCATAGGAGATGACGGCGGGGTCGAACACAACATGGCACACCTCGGCATGGCCGCTCGCGCCTGTGCAGACTTTCTTATAATCTGGCACGCTATCATTGCCGCCCTCATAGCCGACGCTGGTTGTGTGCACGCCGTCCAGTTTCCATAAAATCCGCTCCGCACCCCAAAAGCAGCCAAAGCCCAAAGTGGCTTGCTCAAATCCGCTGGGATAGTCCGCGAACATATATGAGCCTTTTAAAAAATGCGCGTGCGTGCCCGTCATGAGTTTTGTATCAAACATAAGACCCTCTTTCATATCAGCTCGGCCAGAATGTCGCCCAATTTTGCGGCCACCGCTTTGGCTTTATCATCTGAGCCGATATGGTCTTGCCTTATCTCGATTGCAAGATGGCGCGTGTTTTTGGCTTGCACATCAATGGTGTAATTCAAATCATAGGCCGAATAGGGCTCGTTTATGCGCGTATCAAAGTTTGGCAAATGCCGCGCCGCGCTCGACATAAAGGCTTTGGCTGTTTTTGTATCATCCTTCACGAGGAGCGCGAGGTCCATTTCCCGCTGCGCCCCCGTCAGCGGCTTTGGCGTAAAGCTATGGACCGAGACTATCAACGGGTCTTTGTGGGTCGCCTTTAACGCCTCTACCGCCTGTGCCAGCCCGCCGTGATAGGGGGCGTAAAACTCGGCGATGCGCACCGCGCGCTCCATTTCTGGTAAATTGGCATTGCCGGGAATGTTTGTGCCGTCCGAGACGCTCGGGATAAGTCCCGCCGCATTTGGGTCGCGGTTCGCGTCGATCAACAGCCGCGAAAACCCGCAAATATGCCCTGCCGCGCCCAGCCGCGCACAAAGCGTCCTGATAACTGTCTCTGTGCCAATGTCCCAGGCAATGTGGCGTCGTAAATCCTCCCCCGACAGGCCTAAATTATCATAGCGCGGAGGAATAACGCGCGAGGCGTGATCGCCAAATATCAATAGCGGTGCGCCGTCTCCCCCTTTTTTTAGCGTAGGGATAGTCTGAAAAGCGGGGCTGTTTGCATGGCTCATAGGCGGGCTTCTAGCCCTTGCCCGCCGCCTATTCAACCAAAGCTTAACCGCGGTTAAGCTTTGTTTATCACGCATTTAAACTTTCATCATTAAAGCGAGGTCAACGTAGTCCTCTAACTTCGTTTTCACTAACTCAATTTACTTAGCCCCCTTTCCCTAAGGGGGCTTTTTTTTGCCTGCGTTTTGGAATCTTCAAAAGGATGCGTTTTATAAAGAGCCATAACCGCGCGAGCAGCATGAAGGTCGCATTATATCCGTTTGGTGACTGCAATCGCGGCTTTGCAGCCCGCCGTTATCACGCGCGAGAGTAGGCCATAGGCGGGCGCGTCTTGGGCGCCGCCTTCAAGGGCTATATCTTTGTGGTGCAGTTCGTCTTCGCGGAACTCTGTGAACACGGCCGATAGCGCAGGCTCAGAGTCTTTGGTAGCCTCAATCTGCTCAGCGTAATGCTGCTCGATCACAGTCTCGACGGCCTCGGTACAGGCATGGGCGGCTTTCTCGCCGATAAGCGCGGTGACTACGCCAAGGCCGTAACCTGCGGCCTGCCAAATTGGGGCCAGCGCGGTGGGGCGAACGGCCCGCTCCACAAGCATCTCGTCAAAGGCGGTCAGGTGCTTTTGCTCCTCGGCTTCCATTTGCGCGATTTGCGCAGCCATATCTTTAGTCGCAGGTGAGCGGCGAAACACCGCCTGCTGACCGCGGTAAATCGCAACCGCGCCATATTCGCCCGCGTGATCCACGCGCAGCATTTCTGCAATGGCTTGGGGTGTCTTGCGCTTATTTCGTTGGGCGGAGGTCGTGCCCGCCATGATGGGTCTGCCTGTCATAGATATAATTTAGGCGCGCGAGCGGCCAATTGCAAACATCCCCATTGCCGCACCCAAGAGAGAGAATATCGCATTATATCCCGCCATTGAAACGCCAAACAAAGACCACGGCACTTCGGAACAAGCGGGCGGTTTAATCTTCTTTTCCAGCGAGCCTAGTAAATCAGTATTTCTAATGGCGTCCACATCGACATCGCCGCCGCTACAGCTGGGCAGGGCTTCGATATAGCCAAGCTCAACGCCCGTATGCCAGAGCGCGAGAAAGGCGCTGCCAAGGAAAGCCAGAATAATCAGCCCCGTACCCATTTTGCGTGCGCTGGGGCGCAGGCCTTCACCCTTTGCCAGTTGCCAAATAATGACCAGAAGGGAGACACCAATAACCGCTTTGTGGGCATGGCGCTGCCAATAGCACATCTGGCAAGGCGCATAGCCAAAGCCATATTGGAAAATCCACGCGCCAATCAAAAGAGAAGATGAGAGCAACAGCGCTAAAACAGCATATGAAAGAGGCTTTAAAGTCATGAGACTTCATAAGACGAAGACGCCGCGCTGTCACCTTTTCATATATTCAAATTTAGCATGGACATTCACAGTCAAAAGCGCGCGACTTAATAGGGCAAAATATCATAAACATCTGGCTTACCGTAAACGAGGACATCTTGATTATTCGCCCAGCCGCCCTCCATGTAGGAAAAAAGACGAATACCGGGAATAGACTCGACGATTTGCATTATCCGTGAAGCCTTAACGAGAGAGACACCGTAACTGCCGGCAATATAGTCGTGATTTTCCTCGTCTGAATAATCCGCATATCCATAGCCGGTTTCATTGTAATCTATGATGATGTTTTCCCATTTAGCAGGATCGATAAAGGGCGAAAATTTATGAATTTCTGTTGCCCGACGGCCAATAAATGTCGCGACAACGATACCATTTGGCGTCAAAAAATTCGCCAAATGCGTCATCCACTTGGCTGTAATGTCTGCGCTTGTATGAGAAAAGAGAGAGCCTACCCATATAAGGTCATAACTTTGCGGGAAGGTAATAGCTGTTAAATCTTCAACAGAATATATTGGCCGCGCCCCAAATTGGGATTCGCAAAAGGCTACGCCGTCCTTATCCAAATCACATGCATCGATAGAGGCCTCTGGAAACATATGCCGTAAATGCCTAAGCACGCGCCCATGTCCACACGGCATATCAAGCACGTGATTGACTTCGCTTAGCGCGCTAGCGGCTATGGACGCTTTAATAACTTCAAAGGCGCTAATGCCAACAGGGAAATACCATTCATCTCGCATGGTCTCCATTGGCGACAAAGTGTCATCAACCTTTGCCGCAAAATAACGCGCATTAATATCAGAAATAAAATTGTGATTATACATAACGGGCCCCGCCTCTTCTGGCTATGATGATAATCTTAAGTGAGGCTAAGGAAATTGCAATTACAAAACATCTCGGTGATTAGATGACTTAAACTGGCCCCAATTACAGCTTACCTCTTGCGCTTGGCGGCGCAGACGTTAATAGCTTCGCAAACAATAGCCGTTAACGATTTGCGCCATGACGAATCAGCCTCACATTCCAACGCCGCCCGCGAAAACTGGCCAGGCCGATTTCAATATCGGCGCAGAGCTACGCACGCGCCGCGACGCGATGGGGAAAAGCCAGACCGAAGTCGCTGCCGCGCTCAAGATGCAGCCCGCTTATATTCGCGCCATAGAGAGCCTTGATATCGCCGCCCTGCCGTCGATTGGTTATGCGCTAGGCTATGTGCGCGCCTATGCAGGCTATGTGGGTCTTGACGGCGCGCAGGCCGTAGCCCGTTACAAAATAGACAGCGCAGCGCCCGAAGATTTGGGTCGCCGCAAGATGCCGCATTTCGTGCCCAAGACGAAAATTCGCCTGCCGCGCGGTCTTGTGGCCGCGATAACGGTCCTGTCTTGCGCCGCCGTGGTGACATTTTGGTATGGCAGCAACACGCCGTCCGAAGCGGCGCCGGGCACGTTGACCGATATGCTGGACGAGGCGGCTTATGCGCCTGCCGCCTTGCCTGATGACGCGACTATCTTAACCCTCAAGGCGGTCGCGCCGAGCTGGGTGCAGGTCAGCGACGCCGCGGGCCGGCCCATCATGAGCCGTATCATGGTCACGGGAGAGAGCTGGAGTGTGTCGAGCGAGGGCGCGCTGACGTTATCGGCGCGCGACGGGGCCGCCATTGAATTATACGCAGGCCGCGAGCGCCTTGGCCCGTTTGGAGAAAAGGGCGTGGCCTTTACCGGCAAGCCGCTGGCGGCGTCGGCTATTGTCCCAAAGCGTGAGGACACGCCGCTCGAAGGCGAAGGGGACGCCATGACCCCGATTAAAACCAAATAGGCCGCTGCGCTTTACGGCCATCCCTGCCTTCCCATTCCCTCTGCGCGCATTGGGCCGCGATTAAGTCTTTAAACCGCCACCGTCTCGCGCTACACACGGCACAGATAAGAGGACCGTCATGGGAATAGAACACATCAGGCCGTGGCGCCACATAGAGCGCCGTAAGTGTAGACAAATCATGGTGGGCAAGGTCCCCGTGGGCGGCGACGCGCCGATTGCCGTGCAGTCCATGACCAATACGCTGACGACTGATGTTGCCGCCACCGTCGCGCAAGTGCGCGGCCTCGAGGAAGCGGGCGCAGACATTGTCCGCGTCTCTGTCCCCGACCCCGAAAGCGCCAAGGCCATGCACGACATTGTGCGCGAGGTCAGCGTGCCGCTGGTGGCGGATATCCATTTTCACTATAAGCGCGGCATTGAAGCGGCTGAGGCGGGCGCGGCTTGCCTTCGCATTAATCCTGGCAATATTGGCGGGCAGCACAGGGTCAAAGAAGTCGTCGCCGCCGCCCGCGATCATGGCTGCTCTATCCGCATTGGCGTGAACGCAGGGAGCCTCGAAAAGGAACTGCTAGAGAAATACGGCGAGCCTTGCCCTGACGCTATGGTCGAGAGCGCGCTGATGCATGCGCGTATGCTGCTGGATGAAAACTTTGATGAATTTAAAATCAGCGTCAAAGCCTCTGATATGTTTATGACGGCGGCGGCCTATCATCAGCTGGCGGACGCCATTGACTGCCCGCTGCATCTGGGCATCACCGAAGCAGGCGGCACGCGCATCGGCACGGTCAAAAGCTCAATCGGTATGGGTAGCCTTTTATGGGCGGGCATAGGCGACACCATCCGCGTGAGCCTATCGGCCGACCCCGTAGAGGAGATTAAAGTCGGCTTTGATATGCTGAAATCGCTTGGCCTAAGAACGCGCGGCGTGAACATTATCTCCTGCCCGTCCTGCGCGCGCCAAGGCTTTGACGTGATTAAAACCGTCCAAATCCTAGAAGAGCGCCTCGCCCATATCAGTGAGCCCATTAGCCTCTCTATCATCGGCTGCGTCGTCAACGGCCCCGGCGAAGCCATGTACACAGACATCGGCTTCACAGGCGGCAGCGCAGGCTACGGCATGATGTACCACGCGGGCAAGAAGACGGGAAAGACGGATAATGACGATATGGTTGAGGATATCGTCAAGCAGGTTGAAGAGCGGGCGCGGGTGCTTAGGGGCGCGTAACGCCCGCATTTGACCCAGTGAGTCAAATGCAGTGAAGCGCCGAAATCGCAAGGTTTCGGGCGGGAAGTTATTTCTTTATAACTCTCGACGCTTCTACATGACCATCAGCAAAAATATTTACAGTTGTTTGACCGCGGCCTGACGTATCAAACGCATTAGGCGAAAATTTCATTTGAAATGCGCCCTTATCTGCATTGCATAAGACTGAAATTTCGCCCGTAAGAAGATTGTGTCGCGAAATCGCTAGCGACAAATCTTTGCTGACATCAAAAACGGCATCATCAGAAACTATTTTACCTGTCACAGAGGCCAAGCGACCATTAATTTCTGACTCGGTCGCAAAAGCGGAAATAATTAAAGCGTGTTTTCCGCATTGATAGTGCATATTAACTGAAGCGCTTTCGACAGCTTGTAAGTTTTTAAGAGTTGCATCCCTCTCTGCATTGTAAGCGAGATCTGCCTTAGCAAGGGAAGGCAAGGCTACTAGAGCGGTGAATAAGCCGAGATAAAATAATTTATTCATTACAGTCTCCATTTGCATTTGCCTCCGCATTATTAATAAGTTGTCTTTCGATAATCGAATGGCAATAGACGGGTTATCGTTCATGGTTTTTCTTGCGCTTTTGCGATGCAAAACGCTGGATAAAACCATTTAATCCCCGCTTATAAATCTTGCCCCACTATGGGCGGCATGATTGATGCGGCTTTTTATTCCCAGCTTTTATTGAGTTCTGTTGTTAGAAATCAATGAATATAAATCTGATAGGTCGTCATGATGTAATAATTTCACATTATTTGCGTCAGCAAGGAGTTGGGCACCTTTAGTGTAAGTTGAATTACTGACCACAATAGCGTGACCAGTTTTATAGTAAGTTTTTGCTGCCGATACTTCTTGCACAGATGAGTTGCCCAGCGGTTTTGAATATTTTTTACATTGTATTGCTACCGTTATACTATTGAGCTTGGCAATTAAATCAGCGCCGTGGTCACCAGTTGCTGGTAATTCAGTTACATTCCACAGGTGTTTTCTTAGCATGTAGGCGCAATGTTTTTCGTAATCCAATCCTGACATTGATGCATTAAAGTCAGTGGTTTCCGTTGAATCAAACACATGAGAAAAAGCCTTGAGAATTAGTCTCTGATAAGCAGCTATCGCAGGGTATGTGTCAGTCAAATAAGCGGTTTCAAAATTGTTAAGTTCCTCCTCCACAAGTATCTGCAAAATATCATCATCAAAAAGCTCTTTATTTTGTTTAAGCTCCAAGTCTCGATTTGGAGTATTTTGAATAATGATTAGTTGTTTAATGTATTTTCTTAGACTATCAGCATTTTCGTCTAATCTGCATGTATCAACAATCTTAATTAAGTGCGTTTCCCATTTTGTTAATTGGTTGCGTTTAACGCGCCCATAGTTGTCAGGAGAAGCGATTCTACGATAATCATTTTTGAGAGATAGTTCGTATTTACTTAATACGGCAGTGACAAACTCGTCGACTAAAATTAGTTTTTGTTGCTTTCTATAGACACCTAAAGAAATTGCCTCATTTATGACCCTTTCTTTTAAACTTTCAACATTGTCCTTAATTTTGTTTTTCTCAGGAATATTTGAGATATAAAACAGGCAACCTGCTAGCGAGGCTAAAAATATAATTGCTAGCACTATCAGTGCATGTGAGAAAAATAACCAGATTCCAACCAAAGTTATAATGCCAATGAATAACCCCGGTAGTGCGTCTGGAGAGTTAATTAGTGCATAAACAAATAGGACTATGAATGTTATAACCAGAATTTCCACGATCAGACCATTTCTAAGAATTACTCACGTTTAGTACCTTGCAGATTTTGATAGTGCTACAACTATCTTCAGTCTGTATAGCGTCTCCAGTTGACAGTTTTTGCATCAGGATATCGAGCGAATTTCAAATGTTCAAACTGGAATCTAAAAGCCTTAAAATGCATGTACACATTTATATTGGCGTGACATCTGATTTACCTCAGCGCGAATTTGACCATCACAGGGGCCTGAACCCCAATAGTCATTCGGCCCGTTACGGCATTAAGCGGCTTGTGTGGTTTGATGACGAATTTGACTCCATGCTCGATGCGATACAGCGCGAGAAGACGATGAAAAAATGGCGGCGGCAGTGGAAGGTGGATTTGATTGAGAAGCATAATCCACATTGGCATCGGCTTCATGCCGAAACGGGTGAATTTATTTACGACCAATGAGCCGCGCGGCGGCGTGGACCCTCGGATTAAATCAGAGGGTGGCGGCTAAAGGTGAGTTTACGAAACCCTGCCCCTTTGTCTTTCGATAATCGAAAGGCAATAGACGGGTTATCGTTCGTGGTTATGACACAGTCATAACCACTTAATCCCCGCTTATAAA
>CAKZTE010000131.1 GCA_937923115.1 uncultured Caulobacterales bacterium
ATCGACAGACGTCTAAAAATGTTAGCTTTCGTTCGGATGGGTATCGTTAAATGCCCGTATCAGTAATTGCAAATGACAATACAGCTGAAGAGTTTGCACTAGCCGCGTAAGCAGTTAGTCGATCTCGACTTTTAACTCCTAGGGCTTCAGCGCCTTAGGCGGGCTTCGGAGGGTAGCTGGCAACAGAAACCCTCCACTTATCATGAAATAGACCATAACCCTTGCACTGAATGGCCAGCGGCGAGGGTTGCATACATAGCATAACTATACCATTTGCTAGTCATGGTTGGATTCACATATCGAGACATGCTTGATCTATATCGCAGCGGAAAATTTCCGATGTCGGATGCCCGCGAGTCTGAGCATTTTGCAATAGTCGAGCCCGAGTTTCGCGGTATAATTCCGCTTGATGGACTGCATATTTCGCGGTCCTTAGCAAAGTTTATGCGCCAAACAGATATGACGGTGACAGTTGATAAGGCGTTTGAAGCCGTGGTCTGGGCCTGCGCGCAGCCGCGCCCCACAGAGGGCGGCGGGACATGGATAAGCGACTCTCTACGCGGCCTTTACAAACTTTTTCTGGACATGGGCCACGCCCACTCTGTCGAAATTTGGCAAAAGGAGCAGCTCGTTGGCGGGCTGTTTGGGGTCACCATAGGCGGGGCCTTCTTCGGTGAGAGTATGTTTTCCGTGAAGCCTAATGCGAGTAAAATTGCGCTCGTTCACCTCGTCGAACGGCTCAATGCGGGCGGGTTTACATTGCTTGATACACAATATCTAACGGATCATTTGGAAACAATGGGCGGTATTGAAATCCCGCAAGCCGAGTATTTGAAACGGCTTAAACCTGCGCTAAAAATAAGGGGTGATTTCACCGCAATTGACGACAGAGAACTTTTCGGTCAACCTATTGACCCGACGGGCGCAGATCCATAACGGTAGGCGGTAAATTACAGTCCAAAACCCAGATGTCATAAACGCGATGATCAAGAGCCGACACGGCAGGGTCACTACCTAGCATCCAGCCAGAGAACACTTTCACCTTTTCTGCAGATGCCGCAGGATCGGGTTTTTTCTTCGTCTTCTTTAAAGACGGTAAATCAAAAATTTGGAGAAATGCATAAGTTTCCGGAATGTCCTCGGGCGGGCGCTTCTCGCAGTGTTTGACTTCAACTGTCAGCGAACCATATTGCAGCGTGTCCCCAACGCTCACGGTAAAGTCCTGAGTGGAAGCTGTCACCTTATCCAGCGCACGCAGAACAACCGCCTCGCCTGTGATATTTTCAGCAAAGGTCAGGCTCGCGCTACACAGAAATGCGGACGCCGCCAAAGATATCGTTGCAATCAACTTCATTAAACGTCTGGCGTCCACGCCTCATAATCAGACGCCACTTTGCCGCGCACGCCCCCGCGGTCAAGGCTGCCCTTTGGTTTATAGGCATGAAGCGTTCCTGTCATATTTGGGCGGTGCGGCAATTCCCAGCTCTGTGTTGGCAATGGCGCTTCCTCTGGCGTCTCGTCATACATGTGGTGCATCCAGCCGTGCCACTCTGGCGGTACGCGGGACGCATCAGCATAACCAGAATAAGTCACCCAGCGGCGCTTGCGACCATCATAGCCCTCGCCTTTTTCCTCAAAATATGTGTTCCCATATTCGTCTTCGCCAACCTTCGTACCCTTGCGGCCGACTTGAAGGAGCGTACCAAGTGTAGCGCCGTCCCACCATGCGAATAGACGTTTTACGAAATTAGCCATAGCAGACCCTAAAGTTTGAATTGCCTCCTGATAAAGCGAGTTGCGCCTCTGGTAAAGGGATGATGTGTCAGGAGTATGACCTTTGAAGAATAAAATCGTCATCATATTAACAGAGTTATCCCGCAATTTCGCCTTCAACTGCTCAGAGGCTATGGCGAAGGTCGCGTCACTCTGATAGGCATATGTATGGTTTCACAATTTGAAAATAACAATAGCTCAAGCGGCGGTTCTTACGACGGTGCTGAACTGGACACACCCCCCCATAGCTGGGAAGCGGAACAGGCTCTCTTGGGGGCTTTGCTGTATGATAATGAAATTTATCACCGCGTCAGCGGCATCATACAAGCCAAACATTTTTACAATCCCGTCAATGGCCGCATTTTTGAACAAACTTCTCGGTTGATTGAACTGGGACAACTCGCGGACGCGATTGTACTTAAGGACCGATTCTCTCAGGATGAAACTATCGAAGACATTGGCGGCGTAGAATATCTCGCCCGCCTCCTTGCCAATGCGCCTGCGGCCGCTAGCATGGCTGCGCCGGAATATGCGCGCCTGATTTTCGACCACGCCATGCGCCGCGAGTTGATAAAACTCGGCGAAGAAATTAATCATGCGGCCAAAGACGTATCAGGCGAAAACACCGCCAGCAGTCTGATTGGCGATGCAGAGAACAAGCTCTTTTCACTCGCCGAAGCAGGCGACGCGCAGGGCGGGTTTGAGACCTTCTCGCAAGCGCTTATAAAATCTATTAATATGGCTACCGCTGCCTTTAGTCGTGACGGTCATTTATCTGGAACATCAACAGGGCTGGTGGATTTGGACAAACAGCTCGGCGGTCTTCACCGCTCTGACCTAATTATTCTCGCGGGACGCCCGTCTATGGGCAAGACTTCGCTTGCAACCAATATTGGCTTTAATGTCGCCAAAGCCTTCAAAGAAGAAAAAGACGAGAACGGCATTATGCGCACGGTCAATGGTGGACGGGTTGGATTCTTTAGTCTTGAGATGAGCAGCGAGCAACTAGCGACGCGACTCCTCGCTGAGCAGTCAGGCATATCCTCTCATAAGATCCGCCGGGGCGACATTAACACGGAACAGTACGAACGTGTGCGCGATGCCGCAGATGAGATTAATTCAATTCCGTTTTACATTGACGATACAGGTGGCATTTCCATTGGGCAGCTTTCAGCCCGCGCGAGACGCCTTAAACGGATGGCTGGTCTTGACCTCATTATTGTTGACTATCTACAGCTTCTCTCTGGCGGCAGCGCGCTTAAATCATCGGATGGCCGCGTACAGGAAATCACCATGATTACAATGGGCCTGAAGGCGCTCGCCAAAGAGCTTGATGTTCCTGTGCTCGCTCTGGCGCAGCTTTCGCGCCAAGTTGAACAGCGCGATGATAAACGCCCACAGCTCTCTGACCTTCGTGAGTCAGGATCAATCGAGCAGGATGCAGATGTGGTATCATTCGTCTTCCGTGAAGAATATTACGTTGCGCGATCTGAACCGTCCGAAGGCACAGAAGAACACCTCAAATGGCAAGAGGAGATGGAGTTGCTGCACGGCAAGGCCGAGGTAATTGTTGGCAAACAGCGCCATGGTCCTATCGGCACTGTAAAGCTCTCCTTTAACGCGGACATCACAAAATTTGGCAACCTTGCCCAAGATGATCGCTATCACGACATTGGCGGGCAATAAACTTTATGAAAACGCCTAGCCGTTCTGGCTCACGACCGCCCCGCTCTCAAGATGGCCGCCCGCCAAGACGCGGTAATGGCAAGCCCGTGCGCAGCGATGACAAAAGCGGGAGTAAGTCCAAAACCATGATGGGTCAGCCGCATAAAATCACAAAAAACCATGCTTTCTCCGCTAAGGGTTTTGGCGATAAAGGCGGCGCAAGCACAGGGCGTCCAAGCACAGGCCGCACGGGCTTTAAAGGCAAGGAAATTGGCGCGGGCGACGCCATTAAATCATCCGCCAAGCCTGCCAAAAAAGGTAAGTCAGGCGTTTACCGTTCTGGCTTTACCGCGCGTCCTACCCTACTAATTAATCTGGACGCGATTAAGGACAATTATGATGCCCTGCAAACCCGAATTGGCAATGTCAAAATCGGTGCGAGCGTCAAAGCAGATGCCTACGGCCTCGGCGCGCCGACTGTGTCTAAGACGCTTTACGGCGCAGGCTGCCGCACATTCTTTGTTGCCACAGCGGGCGAAGGCAAAATGGTGCGCGAAGCCATCGGCGAGAACGCCAGCATTTACGTGCTCAATGGCCCCGCTCCGCAAGACCTCACGCTGTTTTTCAAATTTCGCCTCAAGCCTGTTATCAACTCCATCGACCAAGCGCGTATGTGGACCGACGAAGCCGACCGCGCCAAGCACGCGCCCTTTACCGCGCTGCACATTGACACAGGCATGAACCGCCTTGGCATGGACGCGGAGGATACGGACCAACTCTCCAAGAATATGGGCTTGTTCAAAGCACTAGGGCCTGACCTCATTATGAGTCACCTCGCCTGCGCGCCCGATGCCAAACACGACATGAATACAAAGCAGCTCGCGCGTTTCCGCAAAGCTTCTGCGCGCTTTCCTGTCCTCCCCCTTAGCCTTGCCAATACGGCAGGCACCTATCTTGGCAAACCTTATCACTTCCAAATGGTGCGCCCCGGTATTGGGCTTTATGGCGGGCAAGCGACCACAGACGCCAAGCAGGAAGTCAGCAGCCCCGTTGTCTCGCTCATGGCCCCCGTGCTACAATTACGGACTGTCAAGAAAGGCGAGACGCTTGGCTATAACGCGAGTTTTACGGCGGAATATGACATGAAAGTCGCTGTTATCGGCGCGGGATATGCAGACGGCATCCCAGTTTCAGCCAGCAGCCACCCCCAAGATCAAAAGGGGAAAACAAGCTTTGCCTCCCTTCAAAAACAGCGCGTGCCAATTGTGGGCCGCGTCAGCATGGACCTTACAATGCTCGACGTTACCCGCCTTGTACGCGAAATTTCGGTTGGAGATTGGGCGGAGTTTCGCGGTGAAAATCTTCAAGTGGATGCAAACGCAATCGAAGGGCTGAACTATGAGCTTTTGGTGCGTTTGGGGCAGCGGTGCCGCAAGACATATCTGCGCGCCAGCGACTTCGCCTAATTCACAACAATCATATTACGCGTCCGTCCATCTGGCGCAAAATACAGCCTATCATTCTCAAAATCTATCAGCACCGCAACCTCTTTAAGCAGGGGTATACCCGCGATTACGAAGGGTTTGCCATCTATCCCGAGAACATCAAGGCTCTCAAAATCCAGAACCAAAAACTCATTGTCACTCCAAAACTTTTGGCCAGCACGCGCGTTCTTAGAAAGGATTTTTGTAACAGGCTGAAACGCACCAATCGCGCCGTTTATTTCCCAGTTTTTCCGAAGCCTGCGCTTAACCGCCCTCAATTGGGGAAATCGCTGTGTGTTCCAATTCATCATGTTAAATTGCGAACCCGTATCTAGCAGCGCAGGCGTCAGCGCGTTGCCAAGGCGCAGTTGAAAGAAATGAAGCTTACGGCCATCCTCTAGAAACGGGTTACGGGTCAATTCAACAACCGCCCAGTCATTTGGCATATTTGGCGCGCCTAGGGTTTGGGGTATTAGCTTAAGAAAGCCAGCCGTTTTATCAATGTAAAGATGATAGTCTGACAAAACATCCATACCAATAATGCCGTCATAATCCTTGTCTAAAAACCTATCAGCTCTACCCGAATTTTCTTTGGCCCGCGGGATAACCGCAACAGGAAGCGGGCCAACGTCTACTCCGCCCAACTTTAGGCTGGGCAGCTCTGTCAAGGGCTGCAAACGCGCCGCAATCATACCGTGGACGCGGATTGATGTCGTTTCACTGGGCTGTAATGTTAATCGAGCCTGAACATCAGGAAAGATGGACGACAGCGTCGCACCCGTATCAATCACAAATTTTCCGCCGCCTCCATCTGGTAGACTGGCACTAACGAGCAATAACTCTGAAGGCGTCTCGATAAGCGTTAGAGTTATGGTACTGCGGTGCTCTAGCTGCGCCTGTAACGACAGCGGCCCCTTTGGCGCAGTTGCACAGGCCGCAAGCGCCACGCTGCAAATCAACAAAGCTATGCGCAAAAGAAAACCCATGCTGCCAAGCTAGCACGGGTTAGATATTGTAAGGAATAAAATTTGGCGAGCTAGCTCACCTTAATGCCGCAAAACTTTTCTGTGTCGCGCGAGCCATCTGGCTTAAGTGACATAAATCCATTTCTATTTGGGATAATTTGTCCAAATTCATCAGTCAAGGCAAATGAAATATATGTGGTTAACCCTTTGGATACGGATGAAGTACCGGCTTTTTTCTTTGTGTCATATTTCCATTTTAAGAGCGCAGCCTTTGAAGGCGGGCCAAAATAATCATCGGTACAATATTGTGTGAGCACATTTTTCACGTCACCATTTTT
>CAKZTE010000132.1 GCA_937923115.1 uncultured Caulobacterales bacterium
TTGGTTGTCTCTCATGGAGACCATTTAAAGGCTAACGCTCTCAGGCTTCAAGACAAAAGCGCTCATGTTTGTTGTGACAATCGGCCAGCGAGTTCGGGAAACTTTTGCGTCACGGCGTAAATCATCCGCATGTGCACGCCCTGACGCTTCTCACCCGCATCTAAGGTGAAAATGCGATCTGGATTTTCTTTTGCAATATCCAGAAAGGCCGAGCGCAATGTTTTATGAAAATCGATGGATTCGGCGTCGAATCTTGAAATATCCTCTCCGCGGGTCTCAACCCTTTTCATAGCTATAACGGGGTCAATATCAAACAATATGGTCAAATCAGGCCCAAAACCTCCCATAACTGCGTCGTGAACGCCTTTTACTCGATCCAGATCGACACCGCGCGCATACCCTTGATAAGCGACGCTGCTATCGGCAAAACGGTCGCTAATAACCCATGCGCCGCGCGAGAGTGCAGGGCGGATAACTTTCTCAACATGGTCAAACCGCGCCGCATACATGAGCAAAAGTTCAGTCATGCCTGACCAACGATCTTTTGTGCCGTCCAAAACAAGTTTGCGTATAGCTTCTGCGCCAAATGTTCCGCCAGGTTCGCGGGTCAAGACAGTCTCTATACCCGCCGCATTCAGCGCCTCGACAAGAAATTTAGCCTGCGTTGTTTTACCTGCGCCTTCGCCGCCTTCAAGCGTGATGAATTTTCCAAGTTCCATCTTAGGCTCCAATTTTAAATTTTAATGATTTCATCGCGCGTCCAAACATACCAAGCCGCGCCACGTCGTTTGCGGCAACCAATGGTATCACGCGTTCAGCTTTCCCCGGCTCCGCAACAATCAGCTCCGCAATCACATCACCTTTTGCAATTGGAGCCGCAACCGTTTTGTAGCGCATTTGCGTGCGCAGCTTTGAGCGGTCAGGACGGTAAAGCCCCGCATATAGGTCCTCTGAAATGATCGCCTCTACTTTATTGGATGCGCCCATATACACATCCACAGCGCCAACAGCCTCATTTGCGTCATAAAGCTTATAAGCCCCAAAACTATCGAAGGCGGCCGTCATGAGCCTTACGGACTCTTCGCTACGCTGACGTTTGCTATCTAGTCCGTTAAGAACAATAATTCGTCTGTCATCCCCGCGCCGGGCCGAACCAACAAGGCCAAAACCGGAGACTTCTGTATGACCTGTTTTTAGACCGTCAGCCCCTGTAAACTGTCCTAGAAGGGGGTTGCGATTGCCTTGACGAATACCATTCCAAGTAAAATCTTTCTCGCTGTAGAGGCTGTAAAACTCAGGATAACGCTCAATAGACCTCTGGCCCAATTGCGCGAGATCAAATGTGCTGATGCGGTGTTCTGGATGTGGCCATCCTGTGGCATTTCTAAAGGTGACACTTTCGAGGCCAACTTTACGCGCATGCGCTGTCATCATGTCCGCAAAAGCTGTCTCAGAGCCAGCCAAACCTTCGGCAAGAACAATACAGGCGTCGTTGCCAGATTGAATAATCACGCCGCGCAGCAAGTCCTCGACTCTCACGGAGGAACCCAGCTTTAAAAACATGGTTGAACTCCCCGATTTCGCGCCGCCGCGCCGCCAAGCTTCTTCTGATACCTTAAACTCGGTATCCATCGTAATACGGCCCTCACGAATCGCATCAAACACCATCTCCGCTGTGAGAATTTTTGTCATGGAGGCAGGCGCCACAGGTCTGCGCGCATCCTTTTCAAAAAGGACAAGCCCAGTTGCGCTATCCATAATAATGGCGTGGGGGGCCGCCGTTTCAAATCCCGATGTTTGGGCCGCAGCTATAATGGGGGACAGCAATGCTGCCGCTAACGTAAGAAGGGTTAAAGGTCGTTTTAAGGTCACAATCAGTCCAAGCGGTGTAAAAGGCAGAATCAAAAATGCGCACCAAAGGCACGCATCTTAGTTTTCACAGCTTGGCGGTCAGGTAAACCCTTTGACCGTAATTGCCTTGATATTACCTTTATCAATCCTTTTCAGGGACTTATTTTGGGTGGTTTTGCTTGTTTACCGCATTAATCCACTTTGCATCACTCGACGCATCTGACTTCGCCATATGAATAGGGCCTTTAATCGTGAGCGTGATAACATCATCCTCGCTACTACCCACAGCTGGCTCTTCGGCCATTGGGATAGGTGCTTGAGGCGTCATGTGCTGCGGTACAGATGGCTGGTATTGCGGGGGTGTGTAGGGGATAGCCGCTGCACGAGGGTCAGCTAGAACTGGTGCAGCAGGTGAATATTCGAGCGGCGCGGCGCTTTGCGGCGCGTGATCGCGCAGTGGCTGATACACATGAGGTTTAGCGGGTGCAGGATGAGGAATAGCAGCTGTTTGCGGTTGCGGCGCGGGCACAGGGCGTGCGGGCTGGTAAGGCGTCGGCGGCAAGGCACTTGGGCCTTGCGCCATTTGGCTGGCCGCCATTGGATCAGCAGGGCCAGCATATTGAACACGAACACGCGCCGTTCCGTCGTGAATAACGCCAAGCTCGCGCGCAGCGGCTTCGGATAGATCCACAATGCGTCCATCAATAAATGGGCCTCGGTCATTCAAACGCACCATGATTGACTGACCCGTTTCGAGATTTGTAACGTGAAGCATGCTGTTGAGCGGCAAGGTTTTGTGCGCAGCAGTAAAGGCGTTCTTGTTAAAAATTTCGCCAGTTGCCGTCGGCTTGCCGTGGTATTTTTCACCATACCAAGATGCGAGGCCTTTTTTATCGTAATTCGGATCATGCTTAGGTGTGTATTTTTTTCCCATCATCGTGTAGGTGTTTCCGACTTTTTGATGCTTGTACAGATCTTTGTCGATGCGTTTTTGGTTGAAGTTATCGACTTCAGGACGCGACTGTTTTGGACGCGGCTGCGGCGCTTGTGGCTGCACGTATGGCGATGGAACGCTAACGGTCGGCGCGGCTGACGAATGCTGCGAAATACTGGGTAACTGCGAAGACCGCGGCAGATTAGTAGAAGCGGAAGCATATTTCACCGCGCCCTCACCCACTTTATATGTGATCGGAGCGCCCTCAGCGACTTTTACAACTGACGTTGTGCTGCATGCAGAGAGGGCCATTGCCCCCGCCCCGAACAACATTAATCCAAATTTCTTAAAACTATTAACTGGAGTCATCATTTGTTTGTCCTCGTAATCCGCTTTCACGGCACCCACATTTCACCCAAGAGCCCCTCTCATTTGGTGGAGGGTTTTCTCTTCACTGTTTGGTAAGCTAAACGAACACCTTTAAATCGACGTTAGATAATAGGGCTAAGGCTTCGCAAATTTTTAGGGTTTCCAGCTCGTTAACAACCCAGAGAAGCATGACCGTGCTGATATCAACACACGTTGACGCCGTCTTTTTTTGACTTTGTAAGAAAACACTCTTGCAGGGACGTTGAAATATGCTAATCCGCGCGTGCAGACCGAAATACCCGTGGGCGGGTGGCAGAGCGGTTGAATGCACCAGTCTTGAAAACTGGCGTGGGGGCAACTCCACCGGGGGTTCGAATCCCTCCCCGCCCGCCACTCTATGCAGAGCTAACCTCCTATAGCGTATTAAAATAAATCACACTGGGCGATTCATTGCCCTTGACCAAAATCTGCGTTAGCTTTCAGGCTAAAATAGGCTTCGGCCTTTGGTGAAATGGATTTAGCTATGGCTGGAAAATGGTTTGATGAAATGGAGGTGGGGCAGGTCTTCCATCATCCCATTCGGCGCACGCTCACGGAGACGGATAATATACTTTTCACGTCTATGACCCATAATCCCGCACAATTACATCTTGATGCTGATTATTGCGCCAAAGAAACTGAGTTTGGCCGCCCCCTAATAAATAGCTATTTCACTTTAGGGTTAGTAGTAGGAATATCCGTCGGCGACACCACCTTGGGAACGGCTGTTGCAAACCTAGGAACTGATAAAGTACGTTTCCTCAAACCTTTGTTTCCGGGAGACACGATTCATGTCGAAACCGAAATTCTCGAATTGAGGCCGTCCAAATCACGTCCCATGCAAGGTATTGTCGTTTTTGAACACCGTGCCTTTAATCAAGATGGCGTGCTCGTCTGCACGCTTCAGCGTACTGGCCTACAGCACAAAAAGCCCAAAGAGACTTAACCGCTAAAATGTTGGAATGATAAAGGCACTATCATTGGTCTCGCCTTCGGGCCAGCGCTGCGTGACGGTTTTAACTTTCGTGTAAAACCGCAGGCCCTCCATACCATATTGATTGGCGGTGCCAAAAGCCGAACGCTTCCATCCACCAAAGCTATGATAAGCGACAGGTACAGGAATCGGGACATTAATACCGACCATTCCGACCTCAACGCGGTCCGCAAACTCTCTGGCAACTCGGCCGTTCTGCGTAAAGATAGCCACGCCGTTACCATACTGATGCTCGCTTGGAAGTTTCAGCGCCTCCTCAAAGGTCTCGGCGCGAACAATCTGAAGAACAGGGCCAAAAATTTCGTCTTGATAGGTCTCCATGTCTGGCGTGACGTTATCAAGCAAGCTTGGCCCGATAAAGAACCCATCTTCATAGCCTTGGAGTTCAAAATCACGGCCGTCGACGAGAAGGGTAGCCCCCTCCTCTACGGCTTTTCCTACATTGGCCGCAATAGAGTCGCGGTGAACCGCGCTTACTACGGGGCCATAATCTGCGTCCGGGTCTTCTGAGACACCGACGCGCATGGCTTCGATAGCTGGCAGCATTTTTTCAAGAAAGCGTTCGGCTGTTCCCTTTCCAACTGGCACGACAACAGGCAGCGCCATACAGCGCTCGCCAGCAGAGCCATAGGCGGCGCCAAGAATATCTTTCACGGCTTGGTCCATATTGGCGTCGGGCATAATAATGCCGTGATTTTTCGCGCCGCCCATACATTGCGCGCGCTTACCGTTTGCTGTCGCCCGCGCATAGACATATTGCGCAATATCGGAACTTCCTACGAAACTAACGGCTTTAATGACAGGGTGATCGCAAATTGCGTCCACAATTTCTTTGTCGCCGTTAATACATTGCAAAAGCCCGACAGGGCCGCCCGCTTCTACAAACAACTCGGCAAGGCGCATTGGCACGCTTGGGTCTTTTTCGGAGGGTTTAAGAATGCACGCATTACCTGTTGAAATCGCCATACCGAACATCCACATCGGGATCATGGCAGGAAAGTTGAACGGCGTAATGCCCGCAACGACTCCTAGGGGCTTGCGCATTGAGTAGACGTCAATTTCTGGACCTGCGCCGTAAGTGTGCTCGCCTTTTTGGCCATGTGGAATACCGCAAGCAAATTCTATAACGTCAACGCCGCGTATAACGTCACCGCGGCTATCCGCGATGACTTTGCCGTGCTCTGAGGACAGCAGTGCCGCTAGCTCATCCATATTCGCTTCAACGATCTGCTTATAGGCAAATAGAACCCGCGAGCGTTTTTGCGGGTTGGTTTGCGCCCAGATGACTTGCGCTTTGACTGCGGAGGCAACGGCCGAATCGAGTTCCGACGGCGTCGCCATTGCAACTATTGACTGCACCTGCCCTGTATTAGGATTAAAGATATCCTTAAAACGCCCGCTAGTTCCCGCGACGCGTTTTCCGTCGATAAAATGCCCTATCGTTGCCATATCCGTCTCCATTTTGTCTGTGATAGACGAAATGGAGTAGGCAGTGCAAGCGGCTTAACTCGCCAGGCGCGCACCTTCTTCACGGCGATAACTCTTCAATTCTTCCGCAATCAGGAAGGCTAGCTCTAAGGCTTGATCTGCATTTAAGCGTGGGTCGCAATGGGTATGGTAGCGTGAAGACAGGTCTTGCTCTCGGACCTCTGCTGCTGACCCGCCCAGGCACTCCGTCACGTTTTGACCTGTCATTTCAAAATGTACACCGCCCGGCCAGCAGCCTTCGGAGTGAAGCACTTGCATGAATGATTTTACTTCCGCGAGAATGTAATCAAACGGACGCGTTTTATAGCCAGTGTCTGTCTTGATTGTATTGCCGTGCATCGGATCACAAGACCACACAACATGTCGGCCTTCGCGTTTCATCGCGCGCGCCAGTGTTGGCAGGCCTTTCGCGACTTTATCGTGACCATAACGCGCAATAAGCGTGATGCGGCCCGCTTCGTTGGCAGGGTTGAGCTTATCCAGCAAAGACAAGAGCTCATCAGGCATTAAGCCTTCGCCAACCTTCATTGCGATTGGATTTTCAATACCGCGGAAGAATTCGACATGCGCATGGTCAAGCTGACGCGTACGGTTGCCAATCCAAAGCATGTGAGCCGAGGTATCATACCACCGTCCCGTCGTGCTATCGATACGTGTCATAGCTTCTTCATAACCAAGCAGCAAACCCTCGTGGCTTGTGTAATAGTCAGTAGACGCCATTTGAGGTGTGCTTTGTGCCGTGACGCCGCACGCTTCCATGAAATCAAGGGCATCTGAGATTTTATCGCAGAGCTTACTATATTTCTCACCCGTTTCACTGCCTGAGGCGAAGCTAAGATTCCATTTATGGATATTGCGTAAATCGGCATAACCGCCCGTTGAGAAAGCCCGAATAAGATTGAGCGTCGAAGCGGACTGTCCATAGGCTTTTAGCAGCCGATCTGGGTCTGGCACGCGCTCCTCTGGGCTAAATCCCATACCGTTTATGTTATCACCACGATAGCTAGGCAGTGTAATGCCATCTCGGACTTCAACAGGAGAGCTGCGTGGTTTGCCGAATTGACCCGCAATGCGGCCAACCTTAACAACAGGCTGTCCAGCACCGTAAGTCAGTACGACGGCCATTTGCATCATAACACGGAACATATCGCGAAGGTTGTCGGGATGAAATTCTTTGAAGCTTTCTGCGCAATCGCCGCCCTGCATGAGGAAAGCCTTCCCCATAGCGACATCAGCAAGACGCGCTTTCAGCTTGCGGGCTTCTCCTGCAAAAACAAGCGGTGGAAATCCTCGCAGCGTATCTTCAACAGCCGCTAAATGCACTGTATCAGGATAATCACTCGGTATGTGCAAAGCAGGTTTCGTGCGCCAGCTAGAGGGGGTCCATTTTGTCATGGTCTTGTCCGTTTTTCTAAGTCAGCCAGTTCTTTAACATGAATGCTGCACAAAAGGCTATAATCAGTTTCGGTTTTAGGTAATTTTGCCGCGTTTTAAGCTGGTAAAGGGAAAACAAACCGACCAAGATATTTCATCTGCGCAACATCACTTAGTGGTAATCGCGACAATGTACGATTTATGTCCTCTTTTGTAACGGGATGTTTCCACTTTGGCGCAATTTGAGAGAGTGGGAAAAGTACGAATCCTCGGTTCATCATGCGCGGGTGCGGAATTTTTATCTCTGGCGTCCTTAAAACCTCGCCGCGAAAGTCTAGCAAATCAAGATCAATCGGTCTCGGTGCGTTCAGCGCCGCCCGTCTGCGGCCCAGCGCTGCTTCCGTATGATGAAGAAGTCCTAATAGTGAAGGAGCGGTCCCTTTGAATTCGATTTGAGCGCAGGCGTTGATGTAATCAGGCGCAGGGACATCGGGCGGCCAAGATGGGCTTTGCCAAAGACCAGAAATATTCAAAATTTCGCAGCCATTTTCTTTAAGCGTGGATAAGGCCTTTGAGAAGCTATTGGCGGGGCTGCCCAGGTTCGCTCCGAGCGCAATATAGATAGGTTGGGGCAATCTGACCTTCAATCCCCAACAGACGTGAAATGACCATGGATACACAGCCATTTGCCATCTTCCTTCACAAATATTCGCGTGGATTTTCCTTGGGACGTGAAACGCTCCCCGCTCTCGCGAGAGAAACCGCTGTCGGACCAATAGTAGGTAACCCAAGCCGTATGGCCGCGAACATGAAATTCAGGTTGATGCATGAAAGTTCGAATACCCTTATACCGAGATAAGTAATCTGTATAACTCTCCCGCTCTAAGGCCTTGCCAGATTGAAGATAGATGTCGTTCTCGCCAAAG
>CAKZTE010000133.1 GCA_937923115.1 uncultured Caulobacterales bacterium
CACCTACATTCAGCGGCGTTTGAACCGCTGTACGCGGCCATGAATAGGGCAGCGTGCCTTTGAAATCATAGTCGGTATTTCCGCTTGCATCCGTGAACAAAACATCAGTTGCATAGCCGCCCTCAGATCCTGGCAACCAAGCTGCGACGAAGGCGTCAGACGCATTGATCTCACGGTTCATCCACAGCGGACGGCCTGATAAGAATATTGCCACGACAGGGATACCGTCAGCTTTGTATTTTTTCAAAAGCTCAAGATCGCTATCATCACCTGGATTGTAGGATAGATTATCAATATCGCCTTTAAACTCAGCATAAGGCTCTTCGCCGAAAACGACCATAGCAACATCTGGCTTTGTCTTATAGCTACCGTCTTCAGAGAGCTCGACAGAGCCGCCAGCGGCCTTAACGTGTCGCGTGACGCCGTCATAAAAAGACGTGCCGCCCGGGAAGTCAGAATTACTATTGCCTGTTCCCTGCCATGACAGCGTCCAGCCGCCAGACTGCTTACCGATATTGTCCGCGCCGTCGCCCGCCATCAACACTTTAGCGCGCGGCGAAAGCGGAAGAACGCCGTTATTTTTAATCAGCACAAGGGACTCGCGTACAGCTTGGCGCGCAACCTCTTTAGAAGCTGGAGCCGCTAGCAAATCATAATCTCCCGCGAGCGGACGAGAGCTTGGACGGCCCGCTTCAAACAAACCAGCCCGCATTTTCACGCGCAGAATGCGGCGCACTGCATCATCAAGGCGGTCTGCGTTAATCTCGCCGCTTTCAGCTTGTGCCAATGTATTCTCGAAGAGGCCACGCCAGCTATCTGGTGCCATATACATATCAAGGCCAGCGTTGATGGCCGCCGCGCAGCTAATGTTGGTACAGCCTTCGATTTGGCCATGCGCGTTCCAGTCGCCGACGATAAACCCGTCAAAGCCCATACGGCCCTTAAGCACGTCAGTCATAAGGCCTTTATGACCGTGCAGCTTTTTGCCTTGCCAGCTTGAGAATGAAATCATGACAGACTGCGTGCCTGCCTCGAGCGCGACGGGATAAGCTGCGCCGTGAATGTCGCGTAAATCTTCTTCGCTATCAAGGTTATCACCTTGGTCACGCCCGCCCGCTGTACCGCCGTCGCCAAGAAAGTGTTTCGCCGTTGCGATAACCTTAGGCCCTTGCAGCCAGCCTTCAGAGCCCGCTACGCCCTGAATACCTGTAATCAGCTCGCCCGCATAACTTGCGGTTACGTCTGGGCTTTCGGCATAACCTTCATAGGTTCGGCCCCAGCGGTCATCACGGACAACGGCAATAGTCGGCGCAAAGGTCCACTCTTGTCCGCCGATGCGAATTTCTTGGGCTGTAATCGCGCCAATCTGGCCCAGCAAGCTTGGATTGCGCGTTGCGCCAAGACCAATATTATGCGGAAAGACTGTTGCGCCCGGAATATTGTTATGGCCATGGACCGCGTCTGTTCCCCAAATCAGAGGAATAAACGGACCGCCTTCTAAATCTGCTGCTTTCGTGGCGTCCCAGAACTGGTCTGCAAGATCTAGCCAAGCAGATGCAGGCGAACGATTATCGCCATTAGGGGCCGAATTACCACCGTTTAGCACCGAGCCCAGCGGATAAGTTTTCAAATCCTCTGGTGTGATAGACCCGATGTCGGCTTGGATGACTTGGCCGACCTTTTGGCGCAACGTCATCTGCGATAAGAGGTCAGTAATGCGGTTTTCTATATCGGCATTAAGGCCGACCGGGCTTACCACCTTGGGCCAAATCTCAGGATTAACTGACCCCGGCGCGCGAACTTCGGCCTTTTTATCAACCGCCTTAGACTTGCCATCGGTACCGGTCCCGCTGCCGCAGCCAATAAGAAGCGCCGCTGAAATTAGCGCAGTTGTTGTTCTCAAAATATTTAGCTTGCTCATGATAAATCCCTGAATTCTGCAGACTAATGCTGCAATTAGCCCCTAGAAGAGATAAAAATGACAGCGGTGTCAATTACTAACTTGCCATAGCCGCTGATTAACGCCCGCTGTTGCAAATCAGTCATAGTTTAGCCCTTCATTCCGCCGCATATGACCTGATGGCCTCGCTCCATACCGCATAACCCGCCGCGTTAAGATGCAGGCCGTCGTAGGTCAGCTCCCTCCGCAAACCGCCGCTCGCGTCCGCAAAGGCAGGAGTGAGCGTAATGAAAGGCATCTGCATATCCTTCGCCAAGGCGGCATATTGCCGATTAATAGCCGCGACCTTTGCCGCATTGCTTTCCTCGCGCGGCAAGACGGATTGCAAATAAAGTTTAGCCTTCGGCCGGCTCGACCTCAGCACCTTTATGACGTCCTCAAGCTTGGCGGCCATATCAATTGGATCGTGATCATAGCCAATGTCATTTGTCCCAATCATAATAAATATCTTATCAGGGTTGTTAATAATGATTTGCGGTAAACGCGCCCTAAGCCCGCCAACTGTATCCCAGCCGATGCCGTGATTAGCCGTTTTGACATCAGGGAAAAACGCGGCCCAGTCGCCAGCTTCTGTGATGCTATCGCCCAGGAAGAGAATGCCGCCATCAAGGGGTGGCTGCTGCGCGATAGCCGCAACGCGAGAGGCGTAATGCTTTTTTCCGCCTTTTTTCATCGTGCGAGGCGGCGAAATTTTTAAGTCATTTGGCAGAGGCACGGGCTTGGCCGTCCACCCTATTCGCTTGCTGATATGGGCCGTCAGGTCATTGGCCATTTTCACCATGCTGTCGCGGCCCGGGTGATAATCACAGCCCCACTTAAGCTGCGTGTCGGACAGTGAGAGGTTAACCGCAGATAGCCGCTCCCCACCCACTGCTTTTATGGCCGCCTCAATGCCCGCTTGAACAGCTGCATTTTTCTCGGAGTTCAGCATTGGTCCTGACGCCATGATAATTTCCGCATTTGGAAATCGCGCGCGAATATCTATGATTAAATCGGCATAGCCCTTGTTAAATTCAGCCTGATGTGGACGGCTCGCCGACCAGTCATTTGTGCCAAGATTCACAACCACGGCATCCGCCATGAAAAGGCTATGATCCCAAATAGCGGCGCGGTCTGGCAAGGCCTTGTCGATCTGCTGCGGCATTAACATGCCCCCGCCGCCGGCATAATTAGACACCACACCGCGCCCAGAAATCGCTATAAGGTGCGGCTCAGCGCCTAATGCGTTTGCGGCGAGCGCGGCATAGCTTTTGAGCGGGGCGTTTGATGCGGGCGTATAGCGGCAGTCATTTGTATTGCCGCGCACGCCGTAACCCGCGGTTATACTGTCACCTATAAAGAGGATTTTCCGCAGCGGTAAATCTCGCGCCACGCGCTCCCCGTCTATACGGATGTCATTTATTTCAAAAACGCCGCTCGTTAGGACTTCGGTGCGGCGGGTGAGCGAGACATCAAATAAGCTTTCTCTATCACTTGTCACAATCGTGTAGTCATGCGTGCCGGACTGCAAAACAAGCGCTGAGGATGCACCGTTTATGACGGCATCCATTATGCCTTGGCCGTCATCGGTGAGGGTCACAGCCAGCTGCGTTCCGCGAAAGCGCAACCCAAAGCCGCTCCCCGGCCAGCCCATACGGTAATCACCTGTATCTGTTACCTCGTAGCGGCCAAGATAATGCACAGCGTCCGTGCGATTGGTTTTTCCAGACGGTGCCGTTCCGCAGGACAAAAGCCCGATGGACAAGTAAATCAACAAAGATATTTTTAACCACAAAGACATAGCATTCCTGACGTATTCTTAACGGGTAGAACCTAGGACCCAATAAATATTGAGGCTCACGCTATGCGCGTCGGGGCGCGGGCGGGGCGCACGATTCTCTTTTGACGAGGCTATGAGCAATCACCGCATCACGCAATGGCGCGACGGGATTAGAACGCCGCGCCGCTAAGACTGTGACAGCCTCTTCCATCATCTGCTGAATAGACTGATGCACCGTTGTGAGCGCGGGATAAATAATGCGCGAGAATGGCGCGTCATCAAAACCGACAACGCTAAGCGCGTCGGGAACTCGGATACCCAGCTTATAGGCACAGGCCAGACAGCCCGCTGCCATATCGTCATTACTGGCAAATATTGCCGTTGGCGGTAGGGATGATGTCAATATGCTTTCGGCGCAGGCGAGCCCAGACGCGTAGGAGAAATCACCCTCCCGTATTAAACGCTCATCTAGACTTAGGCCGCAGTCTTTAAGGCCGTCTAAATAGCCCAGTCTACGGCGCCGCGTGACGTCATAATCATTGCTTCCAGTGATAAATCCAATACGCCTATGTCCCAAACTGATAAGGTAGCGCGTCATGTCGAGTGCCGCCGCACGGTCATCAATCCCAATTTTATCGCCAGCTTCACTGCCCCGCTCTGCCCCGACCCGCACAAAGGGAATAGCGTCGGCTTCCAATTGCGATAAAAGCGCGAGATCATTTGATAACGGCGGCGTCAACACAACGCCCACCAAGTCCCCCGCCGTCATAGCGATCTTTAGCGCGTCAATGTCAGGGGATTTTTGCAAGGACAGCTCGAAACTAAACGGCTGACAGGCCAATACAGCATTAATCTGCACTGTTTCAGTATAGCTCTGCGAGGGATTATCTAACGCAAGCACAAGCCG
>CAKZTE010000134.1 GCA_937923115.1 uncultured Caulobacterales bacterium
CTTTTGGCTGACGGACTCGGATGAAGGTTTCGGCCTATCCACCGTGGAATATGCCTATATTGCCGAAGAACTTGGTTGGGTGCATATGGCGTCCGAAGCTATGAACTGCTCAGCGCCAGATACTGGTAATATGGAAGTGCTGGAGCGTTACGGCACTGCTGGACATAAAGAGAAATGGCTTAAGCCGCTTCTTGAAGGAGAGATCCGTTCTGCATACCTTATGACAGAGCCTGATGTTGCATCATCGGATGCGGTTAACTTGGAGTTCTCTGCCGTTAAAGATGGCGATGAGTGGGTTTTAAACGGCGAGAAGTACTGGTCATCAGGGGCGGGTGACCCGCGCTGCAAAGTTTATATACTCATGGCGAAAACGCCAGATGAGAGCCGCACGAAACACCAGCAGCATTCGATGTTTGTTGTTGATGCTGAGGCGAAGGGTATTGAAATTTTGCGCCCGATGATGGTGTTCGGCCATGATGATGCACCGCATGGCCATATGCATATACGTTTCACGGATGTCCGCATTCCGGCCGATGCTTTGCTGATAGGCGAGGGAGCGGGGTTTGAAGTCAGCCAAGGCCGTCTTGGGCCTGGTCGTATTCATCACTGCATGCGCTCTATTGGACAAGCTGAGAAGGCGCTTCAGCTTCTTTGTAAGCGTTCGCTTGAACGTGAGGCATTTGGAAAACAACTAGCTTATCTTGGCGCCAATTTTGACATCATCGCTGAGAGCCGTATTAAAATTGAGCAGGCCCGATTGCTTTGTCTCAAGGCTGCTTGGGCTATGGATACGATGTCCAAGCGTGATGCCGCGCCGTGGATTTCTATGATTAAAGTTGAAGCGCCGCGTATGTCGCTTGAAGTCATTGATCAAGCCATGCAAATGTATGGCGGTACAGGCGTGTCCCAAGATACGCCACTGTCAGGCATGTGGCAGGGGCAACGCACGCTACGCTTTGCGGACGGTCCAGACGCTGTCCATCGCCGTCAGGTTGCGCGTAAAGAGCTACGAAATTATACTAACCAGAAAATCTAAATGAGGACTGATACGCTATGCCGTCATTTGATGTTGTTTCCGAAGCTAACCTCGCAGAGGTTGACAATGCCGTGCAAAACGTAACGCGCGAAATTTCGACGCGTTACGATTTTAAGGGCTCCAAGTGTACGCTTGAGCATAAAGAGGGCACGCTCACAGTCTTCGCTGACGATGAGCTAAAGCTTAAGCAGATGCAGGAAATTATTCGCGGTAATATGCAAAAACGCGGCATTGAACCTGGAATGCTGGATGAGCAAAAAGTTGAGCCTGCGACAGGCATGGCTGTACGCCAGAAAATCGTTATAAAGCAAGGTCTTGAAAAGGACTTAGCAAAGAAAATCGTCAAAGATATTAAAGGCGCAAAAATGAAAGTCCAAGTTGCTATTCAGGGTGAGGAGTTACGCGTATCCGGTAAGAAACGTGATGATTTACAAGCGGCGATGCAATTCATTCGAGAACTCGGACTAGACCAACCCGTACAGTTTCAAAATTTCCGAGATTAAGTTGTTATGCTTTGGGGTAGATATTGGGCCGCAAAGCTTTTAGTGAAAACTACAATGGTTCTTTGCTGAGAATGAAATACCCTCAGTCACTATTTGCGAGCAAGATAAACGCTCGTATTTCGCCTGAGACACGCTATATTATTGATGCGCCTTGCGGCCGAGGTGAAACGACCTTCTCTATTGCTTTGGGTTTTCCAAAAGCAAAAGTTGTCGGGGTCGATATTGATAAATCCGTTATCAAGTCTGCGTTGAAACACTTCTCTCGGCCAAATTTAGAATTTTTTCAGCGAGATATATATACACTGATAAGTCAGCAAGAAACTGTAGACGTTTTTTGTTTGATAAATTCTCTCTTTCTGCTGCCTGAGCCGAAGGCGTTACTTCGTAAAATTTCAGAAAAATTGGAATTGTCAGGACGGCTTCTGCTTGTTCTTCCGAACCCGCAGAGCCAAAATTTCAAACGGTTTCAAAAGCTGTCACCTGAAGTAAACGGCTTTATTCTAGAGCGTCATGAGTATGAGGATTTTTTTAAAAGTGCCGACCTCAAGGTTCTAGCATGCGAGGCTGTTGCTAAAATCCCTACCTATGGCCGTTGGGATACCAAAGTTTTATATTTTATTCGTGACAGATATTTATTCTGGCTTGAAGACAGGTCTAACTCGCGTGATTATGGGTATTACTTGGTTGAACTTGTGAGAGACGAATAGTTTTAACGGCGCTTGGTTTCATAAGTAAATTCAACGGCGTCGCCTGCCTCTGCGCCGAGGGCAACAAAACTTTCAGTGCCTTGCTCTACCCAATGGTAAAGTTCGCGTTCGGCGGCTGAAGCGATAGCACCATTACGGCAATCGATGAATTCGACTTGGGCGATATTTCGAGCCGTTGGTCCAATATGGGCAATTAGGGTGCAATGATTAGCTCCGCCATTTTCAAGAGCTGTTTGGCTCTCTCCTCTTCCGCTGGGGGCGCCGGCGCGCGCTGCTGCCGACTTACCAGCAAAAGATAAAGCAGGCGAAATATCATCAAGGGCTAACGCAGGCTTAGCGATGGAAGGCTTTTGGAGAGTCTGGACAGGCGATTGTGAATTCAAAGCTTTGAACGGACTCGCGGCGGTTTTTGTTTGGGTTGCTGGCGGCAAAACCACGGCTTCAAGAAGGGAAATATCCTTCTCAAGCTTTTTCGCTTTCATTTGCGGCTGGATCTCCGGCACATCAATTTCAACAATCTCTACCGTTCTCGCGGACGCTTCGCGTGTTTCAAAGCTTGTGGCGATAAGTGCAAGCATCACAAGGAACAGCGCAAAAGTTGCAATCGCTGCAGCAATGAAAACACCGCTCAGTTGCAGTCCACGGTGAATAAGGGCGTCTTTCTGCAAGATGTAAACCGCTTTACTTAGCCTCGAATACGGCAATTCCGTCAACAATTGTCATCATGGGCTTGGCTGTGAGTATGTCTTCTGGTGCGGCAGTTAAAATATCGCGGTCAAGAATTGTGAAGTCCGCACGTTTTCCAACTTCAATTGAACCACCCTTGTCCTCCTCAAAGGCTGCTTCAGCGGCCCATATCGTAAACATTTTAAGTGCCTCCTGCGGCGTAACCTTTTCGTCTGGATACCACGCTTCATTTGAATACCCTGTCTGGTCTTTGCGGACCATCGCCGCGTAAAGCTCTATCAGGGGGTCACCAACTTCGACGGGGGCGTCCGATCCGCCCGCAATTTTTGCGCCGCTATCAATGAGAGAGCGCCAGGCATATCCGCCCTTTAATCGGTCCTTGCCTATGCGCGCTTCTGCAAAATGAAGGTCACCAATCGCATGTGAGGGCTGCATTGACGGAATGATGCCAGAGGCCGCAAATCGCGGAATGTCCTCAGTAGCGATGATTTGTGAGTGCTCAATGCGCCAGCGCGGGTTTGCGATTTTTCGTTCGCTCTCGGGCACGCTTTCCATCGCATCCTCGTACCAGCTTAAAACAAGACGGTTTGCGCGGTCGCCAATAGCGTGCGTATTAATCTGAATTCCTTCTCGTAACGCCTCTTTGAGAATAGGCATGACTGTCTGCCGCGTGAGCATAACAAGGCCTTCATTCTTTGGGTCATCGTCATAGGGCTCAATGAGGGCAGCGCCCCGTGAACCAAGCGCGCCGTCGCTATAGAGCTTAATTGCACGGGTTGAAATTAAGGGGCTATCAGTTTTGGGCGTGATCCACATCTCTGACATATCGGCGCCGTCAAGATAATCGATTGAGTTGTATACGCGAATGCCTATTTTGCCTTCCGCTGCAAGGCGTTCAAGTAGGGCGGTGTCGTTGGGGTCAACAGACATAGAGTGAATATTTGTCCAGCCTCGGCTCGCGTAAAGCGCTGCGCCTTTAATATAAGCCGCTTCCTTACGCTCGGGGGTCACGCTATCCACAAGGCCAGCAACGAGGTCTTCGGCTCTGTCAATCAGCATACCTGTAGGCTCGCCGTCCTCACCTTTTAATATATCGCCGCCAAAGGGAGCAGTTGTTTCGCCAGTAATACCAGCTGCATTCAGCGCCGCAGAATTCACCACCGCAGCATGACCATCTGAACGGCTAAGTATGACGGGATTGTTTGGTGAAATCGCGTCGAGGTCTGCTTTGTTCGGAAATCGTTTTTCGGGCCAATGGGTTTCGATCCAGCCGCGGCCGTAGACGGTTTGTCCCTTTGGCGTTTTCGCGACTTCTGTCTTTACCCGTTCTTGTAATTCTGCAACCGACTTTGTGCCTTCAAGATTCAGTGTCATCTCGCGTAGGCCTATGCCCAGAAGGTGACCGTGAGCATCAGTGAAGCCAGGGTAGGCCGTCATGCCTGCTAAGTCTACTTTGCGCGCCTCTTGGCCTGCGTAAGCCGCGCACCAGTCCTCACTCGCATCGCCCGTATAGGTTATTTCGCCGTTTTTAACCGCGACAGCGGTAATCGTTGGTGTTTCGTCAGCTGCGGTGTAAATGGTTCCGCCTGAGAGACACCAGCTAGCAGCGTTTGGAGAGGCTTGTTTGAGAGTTTCTGGCGTGTCAGCGCAGCCAGTTAAAACCAAGGCTGCTGTACCCATGAGAGTGAGCGTGGAAACAGTACCAATAAATCTGTGTAAATACGGCGCGGACATAAAAACTCCCAATTTCATATAGGGTAGTGATAGTCGCAAACGCGTAAAATACCAAATTTAATCGGGGCGCTAAGCCGCTTCTATTTTATTTGTAACAAGGTGGTCAGTCTTGCTCGAATTAATATTTGGCAGCACGCTGTCTATTGCCTGAAGTAAATCAGTCAATCGCACTGGTTTAGCTAATGCTTCATCCATACCTATGTTAATGCAAAGCTGTTTTTGCTGATATTGTGGGTCGGCCGTCAGAGCGATGATTGTGACATCTTTCCAAGGCTTATCGCTGCTGCGAATAGCGAGCGTGCATTCAATACCGTCCATTACAGGCATATGAATGTCCATGAGAACGATATCGATTACCGTGTTATCCAGTGTTTCTAAGGCTTCAGCGCCGTTATTGGCCATAATCACATCGCCAACAACTGACCCTAGAAGTGACTTTACAACGAGATGGTTTGTTGGATTGTCGTCAACAACCAAAACCCGCAATGCTGAATAAGCTGTCGCTTCGGGTTGAGCATCAGTGAGCATTTGCTCGACTAAACTTTCTGATGTCGCCGCCGTTTTTTCCTCTATGATTGTGACCTGCGATGCAGAAACAGTGGAATTTAGGGGTGTTTCGTCTAGAGGGGCGGCATTTAGAGGGGCGGCATTTTCAAACCTTAAACCCTCCTCAAATGCCACGTGTCTTTCATCGGGTTGGTTAGCCTTCATTTGTCTGCCAATGCAGCGAGAAAGATGCTCTTCGGATGGCATGATAATTGGAACACTCATGGCGAACATTGACCCTGAACCAATTTCGGATCTTACTGAAATTGTGCCCTCCATACGGTCCACAATTTGTTTGGTGATATTCATCCCCAAACCTGTTCCGCCAAAGCGGCTTGATATCGATTTATCTGCTTGGGTGTAAGCCTCGAAGATATGGCTTTGTTGCTCTCGCGTCATGCCTATACCTGTGTCTCTAACGGCGAGAACAAGATACGGCGCATCAGATTTTTTTTGCACAACCGTCAAGATAACGTCAATTTTTCCACCATCGGTAAACTTCACGGCGTTAGATAGAAGATTGTTGACGCATTGTTCGTAGCGGTACCTGTCAAACAGAATAATTTCAGGGACATCGTCTTTTATTAGGCACCTTATGATACCATTGTTTTTTAAAGCCTGTTGTTCCCAGAGCGCGCAAACATCGCGGACAACCTCTGCTGGGCTTGCGGGGACGGGATCAAGTTCAAAGCTATCAGCACCCAAGCGGGAGTGATTCAACGTCTCATCGAGAAGCTTTAAAATACTAACAGCCGACTTTTGTATAAGTTCAAGTTGCGGTGACAGGGCAGGGTCAGCGTGGTGGTGAATGAGGGCGTCGGCCATACCAATAACGGCGTTCATGGGTGTCCGAATTTCATGGCTCATTCTGGCAAGAAAGTCTTCCTTAGAGGAGAGGCTATTCTCTGCGAAAATTTTGGCCTGTCTTAGGTTATCCTGTTGGCGCAGCGAGTCCGTCACGTCATTGAAGAAGGACACGACACGCGTGGATTTTGGAGAGTCCGACTCCGGCATAAGAACAAATCTAAACCAGCGCACTCCTTGCTTTTCCGTTACGATGCGCAGTGTCGCGCTTTCAGTTTCCCCTGTATTGCAAACTGAGTCCCACATACTTTTTGATTGAGCAACATCGTCTGGATGAAATAGTGCGAACAGCCCAGAGCTTTGCAATATGTCAAGTTCATTGTCCGTCAGTAAATTAGACATATAGCGGCTTTCAAGGCGCCGCGTTTCCTTGACAGTGTCAAAAATAATATAGCCCGCAAACCCTATATCGAGCGCCATTTCAAGCATGTTCTCTTTTCGGCGTTGGTCGGATACGTCATGCGCAGAGAGCGTGAGCGAACCATCGGCGTTACGGTACATAAGAACCCGGAGAATATTGCTCGACGGCATCGTTAGATAGCTTTGGCTTTGGGTTTGGGGTGCCCCGGGTTCTGGAAGCAATAGGTCGCTTGCGACGGCGACAAAGCTATGTGGATCGCCAGGTCCAAAATCTCCGCGCGAAGCGAGATGATAGAGAAGGTCTTTGAAGTGCATATTGTCGTCGGTTACTTCAGACTCAAGTTCAAAAAGTTTGACGGCTCTCGAATTGAAATACTCTAAATAGCCTTCTGAGCTAATCATAATGAGGGCAGAGTCGTAAAAATGCTCTATATTGCGGATGAGCTGCGAGGCAGCAGGATCAATCCGGCTGATCTCGAACTTCAATTCATTAGTCTCTATATTTTGAATATCTATCATTGCGCTCAATGTGCTTAATTAGAAGAAGGTATTTTACGCCGTGCGTTTCTGCTGGCTTTTAGAGATGCGTTCCAACAGCACGCGCTGCATGACATCCAATAATTCTTGCCGTTTGACAGGCTTCGAAAGTGCGTCATTCATGCCAATGTTTCGGCAAACACGCTTTTGTTGGTAGTCAGGATCGGCTGTTAGTGCGACGATCACTGTATCGGCCCACGCTTTACCGCTATTGCGTATTTCTAAGGTTGTTTCGATACCGTCTTTAACTGGCATATGAATATCCATGAGGATAACATCGTAAGCCTTTGTTTCAAGTAATTCTAAGGCTTCTTCACCATGAAAGGCAAAGTCCATGGACTGAATGTGGTTCGTTAACAATTTCTTTACAACTGCTTGATTGATGGGGTTGTCTTCAACGATTAAAACGTCAAAACCGCTGTAATCACTGGGAATAATAGCCACATTCTTACGGACTTCTGTGTCGTTTTCGACTACAGCTAACCCCTCTTCATTATTTGGTTTAAGGGGGTGAAAGGCCTCGGCTGGAAGTTGTTCAGTTTTGATGTCCTCTGTCGTCTCAGTGGACGAAACCACCAAAGGTTCGTGTGTTGCTGCGCTCGCAAGTTTCAAGGGAATCGTGATAGCAATCGTTGCGCCAGCGCCTTCTGTGCTATTGATTTTGATATGGCCATCCATAGCATCTACGATATGCTTCGTGATGGACATACCCAGGCCAGAGCCGCCAAAACGCCGCTGAATACTCGCGTCACCTTGTTTGAAAGGCTTAAAGACATTTTTCAGAGCCTCGCTGCTCATGCCGATGCCTGTATCGCGGACCGCGATAAGAATTTTGGGCTGATCGCTTTCCAGATTCATAGGTGCCACTGCCACTATGATGCTGCCCGACTCAGTAAATTTTACCGCGTTTGACAGCATGTTTGTTAGGCATTGACGAAAACGCGAACTATCCAGTGCAACGTCCTTAGGCAGGTCAGGTGCTATACGCACATTTAGCTCTAAACCTTTATCTTCACACGTTTTTTTCCACATCGCGACCGTTGACTGAACGATGTATTTGAGATTAGTTGTCTCTTCTACTAGGATAATATCCGAGGTTGATAGTCTTTCCTGCTCGAGGGTCTGGCTTAATATATTGTCCAAGTTTTCCGCGGCGTCTGCAATAAAATTAGTTGTTTTAAGGGCCTCGTCATTGTTCACTTCGTCGCGCAGTGCGTCGGTCATACCAACAATAGCGTTTAGGGGCGTTCTAATTTCGTGGCTCATGCGGGCCAAAAAATCACTCTTATTTCGAGCGAGTTCTTTCAAGTCTCGCAGTTCTTCGTCACGCAAGGACTCTTTTTTGGATTGTTTTGAAACGTCTTTGACAATGATAATGAGATGATGATTTTCAGTGTAGATGTCAGAGATTTCAAACGTTTTACCGCGAACTGTTTCAACAGATTTATAGGTTTTTGACAGGCCTTTGGCTAAGCGCTGACGCATTGTATTGGACTTCGTTTGACGGAGAACTTCGATGTTTTGATCAGCCATTTCCGTATCACTACTGAGCAGCTGAACGACATCCATGTAGCCCTTGATGGTCGATTTTTGCATATTGGATATGCCTGTGATGTTGCAAAAGTTTTCGGTACTTTCGATGAACTGGCCTTCGGGCCCAAACATTATAAAGCAAGTGTCGCGACTGCCGCGTAGAACCTGCGCCAGAGCTGTGTCAGCGCCAGTGTGGCTATTGTTCTCTTTGGTGAGGTTCAACGGGACAAGAGGCGCAGGATATGATTGCGTTGTCGACACGGGCTTAACGTCTTTGGTCTGTTTTTCATCTGAAACGGAGAGGGTTAAGTCTAGTGCGTCGTTGGCTGATTGCGTCTGATTCATTTCAAGCTCGGCAAGCGGCGCAGCCATAAAGTCTAAATCTAAAACTGAAGCGTGCTTCGGCTGGGAGGCCATGGTCTCTGACTCCGCAGGGCTTAATATGTCATCGGTATGGGGCGCGCCATCGGTTAATGCAATCTGCTCTAACTGCAAGGATTCTCCAAAAGTGGCGTCATCTGTTCTCTTCTTCTTACCCAAGAGAGCGTTTACCGTTGATGTAAGTTTCATAATCCCCAATCCCCAAACTGCGTTTCGAGTGAGATTTTTCTACTTATAAAAGGACAATGTAATGTTAACGATGAGAGCTTTGTGCCGTTTTGACCCAATTGAAGGGTCCATCGAAAGTGAATAGATGACTAAAAAAATAAACACTCAAAAATTATTCAGCGTTTTATTGTGCGCCCGTTTTCTTCGATTCTACAGGGGTTTGCGCTTTTTTAAGACGCCGTCATTTCGCTCTCAAAGTGTATTTTTGAAATTTCTTCTTGCGGCGGGCTTAGGATTGTCTTAACGATAACGTGAATTAACGGGGCGCAAATCCGATAATTCCAAAATTTATCGGGGCGAAACGGGGGCGTTTCTCTTCAATTCATGGCTTGGGTTTTAATCCTGTTTCCGTTGAGTCGAAAGAAATTCCCCCTAACTCTCCCTTCCACAGGACCCAATTTTGGGCCCGAATTTGGCTTGTGGCCAACAGTCTTTGCCGCTTTGGCAAGGGGGAGACAAATATGTCTGACGAAGAATTATGGCATAGCTATGGGCCTATTCGCCTGGACAAAAAACATCAACAAATTTTAGAAAACGTGACCCCAATCACGTCAAAGCTTACGATTTTGTTTACGTCTTGTGTAACGGGAGGCGCACAATGACAAAGATATTACGAATAGCAAAAACGCAATTCATCTCGCACGGCGCGTCATCGCCGGAGCGAGTTTTCTCGCGTCTAAGAGGCCGAAAACCGCTCTATGAAAGTCGCCGCGAACTCTCAGACTTCGCCAAAAGCCTTCAATTCTAAAACACCAAAATAAAACAACTCAAACACATCATCATCAAGCGGGGCGCTCCGCGAGATATTTAATTTCTTAAGGAAAAGATCATGACTGCAATTAAACAAATCGACATTAACCAAACTGCTGGCACATATGGCGTAGGCGATACGCTCACGTTCACTATTGATTTTGATACAGCAATCGACGTGACGCTTAACGGCGGCGAAGTCCGCATCCAGCTGAGTAACGGCGCATTCGCCGTCTATAGCGGTACCGACTTAACCAACGTCACGCAAATGACTTTCACTTACGTCATCGCCGAGGGTGACATGGACGAAATGACTGATTTGACAGTGACTGGCGCGAGCTTTGTTTTAGTCGGCAACGCGACAGTAATTGATACAGGGACGTCCACGCCTGCAACGCTATCAAATAGCGGCACAATTGACGATGCGGATACATTCCTTGTCGACGCTAATACGCCTTCTGTACCGACGATTGACGCGATTGCAGGTGACTCTGGCGCGTCGTCCACAGATGGTATTACAAATATGATGGGCGTTTTGTCTGGCACGGCAGAAGCAGGAGCTTCTGTTTCTGTGTTTAACGGCGGTACGCTTGTCGAAACTGTCACGGCTGATGGATTAGGGGCATGGGCGACCACAGTTGCCGTTGGCTCTGGCAGCTATACAGCTACGGCGTCAGATGGCGTGAACACCAGCACTGCGTCCTCACCTTTTGCGGTCACGCTTGACCAAATAGCCCCAGAAGTCACGTCTATTACACGGACACTCAGCGCAGTTGAGGATACAAATGATGCAACTGTCTCGTTTGATGTGGAATTTGATGGGACCGTCAGCACGCCTGTCGCGGGTGATTTCTCGGCGACACTCGGGGCCACAATCGATTCTGTTTCAATGAACGGTAATGTTGCGACCGTCGTCGTGAACACAAGCGGGGCAAGTGAGGGAACACTTGAATTATCTCTTGTCAGCGGAAACAGCGTTCAAGACACGGCTGGCAATGAAGCGGTTCTGGGCGCTGGCGCTACGAATGAAACTTATGAATATGACACAACTGCGCCGGGCGTAGTATCCATAACGCGCGGCGGCGCGAATGAAGTGTCCAATTTAATGTCAGTTGATTTTGAAGTAACGTTCGACGGCCCTGTTCAAAACGTGAGTACTGGTGACTTCCAAGTTCCAGGTCTGGCAAATGTGGATGCCGTGGCTATCAATGGAAACGTCGCGACTGTGACTGTGGATACCAGTTCGTTCGAAGATGGTGTGCTTTCTTTAGGGTTTGCCGCCATTTCAAACATTTCTGATGTAGCGGGTAATTCGCTAGATACAACACCTACGGGTACAGTTGAGACCTATACGATTGACCAAACTGCGCCTACGGTTCCGACTGTGGATGCATTGGAGACACAAAACATTGCTCCGGTTCTAAGCGGCGCTGCTGAAGATGACAGTGATAATGACGCTAGCACTTCGGATAATGTCACAACTGTTTCTGTAGGCGGTGCGGTGTATACTGTTGCCGTTTCCAACGGAGCGTGGTCGCTTGATCTCAGCACAGCCACCCCTGATAGCGGGACGCTTTCCTTGAACGATGTCATGGGCAATGGAATGACGCCCGCTATTGGCACCAATGAAGTGGTCGTGACGACCACAGACGCGGCAGGAAATAGTACGACCGATGTTACGACTTTAGAGCTTCTGATAGACTCAGAAACACCGCTTGTTACGAATGCCGTCCTTGACGATACCGTCACAGAAAATGATGCAGCAGACTACGCAACGTCTGGCGATATTGACTTTGTAGACTCCGCTTTGACAGTCAGCGCGCCTAGCGTTGGCGTGCTGCCTAC
>CAKZTE010000135.1 GCA_937923115.1 uncultured Caulobacterales bacterium
CTTAGCCTCCGCATCAATAGAGGCCTGAAGCCCCCGCCAAGAGCCCTCTTGTGAGGCCAAGGCTAGCTCCATTTCAGTTTCTTGCACGCGCGACTGCATCTGCAATTTGTGCAGCTCCAGTTCATGCGCCCAGCGCGCCTGAGTTTGTTTGTAGCTTTGGCGGCGTTCGAAAAAACCAGCAGCGCGGCCTATGGCTGTGCCAATGAGCCCAAATACGCCGCCAGCAGCGGCCTCTAGTCCAAGTCCAATTACTGCGTCCATTGTTTTCTCGCTTGTTGGTTGCCATACCATTGGCGCGCACGGCCAAGGTCTACATGAAGGAAGGTTAAGTAATACCCGAAGCCCGTAAATCCGGCTTGCTGACAGGCTGCGTGCAATTCGCTAGGGGTGTGACCACTCAGCGATATGTCGGCGGCAAGACGCAAGTGCTGGGATAAGGGGGCGCCTCCAACGCGGACATTATGAAGCCCACAACGATGGGCGCTCAGGATATGAAATGCGCGGCCAGCGCTGTTCCGCGCAGACTGAAGGCAGTCCATAAAATACGGCCAGTGATATTCTTCGCCGCAATGTCGGCACGCCATCTCAAGACGTGTAAAGTGTGGCCAAGGCCATGTCACATCATCTTGCTTGCGGTTTAAAATCATCATTCGCTAAGGATAGCGTTAACGACCGCTACGGGGATTTATTTTTTATTTCCCCGCCTATATTTGCATCGTGCATAAAAAAGCCCGCCGCGACGACTGTCAGGGCGGGCTGTGTATTCTGTGATTTTACCTAGTTAAAGACGCTTAGCTTTCCAGCTTTCTTGGCGCATAGGTAATAGAAAGTAACGCGGTTCTTAAAACGCTCACCTTTCATATCCTGACAGACGCCTTCGACAAGCGCTTGACCACCGTCCGTGATGCCAAGCTTCTTGGTTACGAAACCATTCACAACAGTCGCAACTTCAGTTTTGTCTGAGCAAGCCACCAAAGATGTGTCACGACTACGAAGAGAGATACCGCAATATTTCACGATTTTCTCTACGACGTCGCGACTTGCGCTACTGTCGTGCTTTTTAACATTGGCGTAATACTTGTCCATGTCAGACATTTGTGAAGCACCAGACTTTGCCGTCTTGGATTTCTTAGCAGAAACAGATTTACCCGACATGCCCTTTGCTTGCTTGACCCACTCATCACGCTTAATGCGGCCAGGGATAGAGTCGATTACGCCTTCAACCATCGTCACATCTGAAGCTTTCCAGTTTGCGATTTGGCGGAAGTAGTAAATACCTTTGGCATTGAGGTCACCCTCAAACTTAGGTCCGATACCTTTAATTAGCTTGAGATCATCTGGCGTACCGTCCGTTGGACCATCCGTATAAAGGACTTTAGGCTTGGACGCAGCTTTAGCTTTCGGAGCCTTTGCTTTTGGTGCAGCCTTTTTCTTGGCCGTTGGGGCTTTTGCACCGCCCGACTTTGCAAGCCCTCTTGCTTGCGGTACCCATTGATCGCGCTTTATACGACCTGGAATGGAGTCAATTACGCCTTCGACCATTTTAACATCAGCCGCTTTCCAGTTGGCGATTTGGCGGAAGTAGTAAATTCCCTTCGCATTGAGGTCACCTTCAAACTTTGGCCCGATACCCTTGATAAGCTTCAAGTCATCTGGCGTACCGTCCGTGGGCCCATCAGTGTAAAGAACCTTAGGCTTTGGCGCCGCTTTCTTTTTAACGGCAGGCTTAGCCTTTGGAGCAGCAATTGTTTTGGCGACGACTTTCTTTGTCTTAGCTTTTGTCTTTGGCGCGGGCGCCTCTGACAAACGACCTTCGAGATACTTCACGCGCGCAGCGAGATAGCGGTTGCGCCACTCTAGAGCGTATGTTTCGTCATCGTCTGCCGCTTCGACCTTTGGCGCGTCAAGCGTGGCAGCACCCTTAGCAGCAGCCGTCGCAGCGGCAGCACCAGCAGCAGCAGCAGCAAGTTTTGTTTTCAAGTCAGAGACTTCGCCGTCACGGGTAGAGACGCGGCCTTCGAGATCACGAACGCGCGTGCGCAAGCCATCAGCTTCAGCGCGAAGGGCACCCTCACCTTCGATTGACAGATCGCCATCGTGCTTTTTACCACGCATGAACAACCACATCAGCCCCATACCAAGAAGGCCAAACAATATCCAAGGAAGGATATTGAAGCAGAGATTATATAAAAATGAACTTTCAACCATGAGATTTTCCTCTATTCGGCCAATTATTGAGTGACGATGAATTCGATACGGCGATTAGCTGCTCGGCCTTCTGGCGTTGCATTATCAGCGATTGGAGAGGTTTCCCCCCTGCCTTCTGCTGAAATTCGGGCAATATCTATGTTTTGCTCTTGAACGAGATACGCAACAACTGAAGCAGCGCGGCGTTCTGACAAGCCTTGGTTATATTCGTCGCTTCCGCCGCTATCGGTGTGACCGACAACATTGATACGAAGCGAAGAACATTGCTCAGCCTTCGCAGCCGCACCCAGCCTGTTCAATAGATTGAAACTTGCTTCACCTTTAATGCCGGCTTTGTTGCTTTCGAAGTTGATTTTATTCGCGCCTTTCAGCTCATCTATCATAGCCTGACACGTTGCTTGCGCTTCGGCAGCGGGGGCCGCGACCACTTCAGCTTCTGGCACGGTCACATTCGACTGCCCCTCGTAACCAGATGGCAGGCTTGCGACTGCTGCATCAATTCTAGACTTCACACCTGCATCAGCGGCTTGGCCGCTAATGAAAGACTGATTGCCTTCGATATTGAAACGTCCACGGTCAAGAATTGAAACGCCGTTAAGATGGCGCGAAATCACATCACCCCAATCTGCATTCGGCTCACCTGCCGCGATTTTAATTGTGCGGTCTGAAACTTTTCCAGGGAATAAATTTTCCGCTTCGAGCAAGACGCGGGCCTTTTCGGCCTCATTGCGCACGTAACCGTCCAAAACAATCGAACCATCCGCAGACTTTACCGCGTTAAATATGTACGGAGACGCCGTTGAGACTGATTCATAATCAATATCGCTCGCGACTTTGTGCCAGGTTTTCTTCTTAGTGCACGCTTTGCATTTTGTATTAGCGGCCAAGTCTGTTGCTGTCTTTGCGGCAGCCTCGTTAGGCACTGTACCTGTCAAACGCGCGACATTGCCTTTCATACTAACGATTACGTTTTCAAAGCCGTTAGCATTCAAAGTGTTTTGTATGTCTTCACCCATTGCGGCGGAACGCTTATTTGCGTTGAAAGGCCATATGAACGATGCAATAAATGCGAGTACGGCAAGGATTAAAATCCCCTTCATCCAGTTACCCATGAATCATCCTCCTGTTGAGATTCGATATGATTTGCCTCAACTGCGTTCACAAATCAATGCATTTCTCTATTCGCGCTGAGTCCCTATATTATTTTCGCGTTAAAGGAGACGCGCTTTACTATCCGTCTTCTATCTTTACTATCCGTCTTCTATAACGAAAGACGCGCGCGCGCAGCGAGATATTCGGCTTTCATCTGGTCTACAATCTCCTGAACAGATGGCTTGTCATTAATTGAGCCAACACCCTGCCCCGCGCCCCATATATCTTTCCAAGCTTTGGCATCTGTATTTCCGCCCGATCCAAAGTTCATAGACTCTTTGCCTGCCTCAGGAAGATTATTTGGATCTAGCCCTGCCTTTTCAATTGAGCCTTTGAGATAATTGCCGTGAACGCCGGTAAAAAGTGAAGAGTAAACAATGTCTTGGCCTTTGGAATTGATGATCTCGTCTTTGTAATCCTCGGACGCGTTAGCCTCTTTGGAGGCAATGAAGCGCGTACCGATATAAGCAAGATCTGCCCCTATTCCGAGGGCGCCTAACACAGAGTCGCCGTTGGCAATAGAACCCGATGCCAAGAGAGGACCGTCGAAGAAACTGCGGATTTCAGGGATTAGCGCGAAAGGCGAGAGGCCGCCCGCATGGCCGCCCGCGCCATTACAAACGGCAATGATACCATCTGCGCCCATTTCAAGCGCTTTCTCCGTGTGACGAATATTTGTCACATCATGCAGCGCGATACCTCCATAGCTATGCACCGCATCATAGACCATTTTTGAAGCCTGAAGGCTGGTGATAACAATCGGAACTTCATGTTTTACGCAAATTTCCATGTCATGCTCGAGGCGATTGTTGGACCCGTGGCAAATCTGGTTTACTGCAAATGGCGCAACTTTTTTGTCTGGGTTTTCTTTTTGGAATTGCTCAAGCTCCAGCTTGATACGGATAATCCACTTTTCCAATTCTTCTTTTGGACGCGCATTAAGCGCTGGGAAAGACCCAACAATGCCCGCCTTACATTGTGCAATCACCAGTTCTGGCCCCGATACAATAAAGAGCGGCGCAGCAATAACGGGTATTTCAAGGTTTTGAAGAATTGGTGGCAATGACATAATTAACTCCAGTATGTTTTCTATGCAATTAAATGCATATGCATGTTTGTCCAGCAAATACAGCTGGCAAACCCCATAAGTTTAAACTTACTTCTCGTTGAACAGTGCAATAGCCGTCGATGTCATGGTTTTTACGCCAACAGGAATGGCTGTAGCCGCGTCGGGCTTAAAGGTCGGCGAATGAAGAGATGGCATTGATCGCCCTTCTTTTTCGGCTCTCTTCATTTCCGCCGCGTCTGCTGCGCCGAGCCAGTAAATCAAACTCGGAATCTTAGGCTCAACCTGTCCATAGCGGCCAAAGTCTTCGCCGCCCATAACCGGCTTTAGCGCCTTGACGTTATCATCCCCAATGACGCTTGCCATAATCTTTTGCGCGCGATCAGCGAGTTCTGGGTTGTTATAAGCCGCAGGCGTATATTCGTTTTTAATCTCAACGATTGGCATCTTGTCTTTGGGCAGTCCCGCAGCCATCGCCATACCTTTACTAATGCGGCGGATTGCAGCGATTGTTTGCTCACGCACTTCTTGGGTATAGCTGCGCAGCGTCAACTGAAGTTTGACCTCTTCACCAATAATATTGTGCTTCGTCCCGCCTTGAATAGACCCAACGGTAACCACGGCTGGCTCTTGCGGCGCAATCTCGCGCGAGACAATAGTTTGGTAAGCCAGCACAAGTTGAGCCGCGAGCACAACGGGGTCTTTTGTCGTGTTGGGGTAGGCGCCGTGGCCGCCAATACCGCGCACGGTGACATCAACACTATCGACATTGGCGAGAGCAAAACCCGGTACAACACCGACTTTACCTGCGGCAAGTCCTGAATTAGCGTGGAGTGCGAGGTTATAGTCGGGGCGCGGAAATTTAGTAAATAGCCCGTCTTCCAACATAGCAATCGCGCCTTGGCTGACTTCTTCACCGGGTTGAAGTATAACCATAAGGGTACCTGACCAGAGGTCTTTGTTCGCAACCATTTCAGCCGCAGTTCCCATCGCAACTGTCATGTGAATATCGTGACCGCACGCATGCATAGCAGGCCAATCCTTACCATGTTGATCAGTCGTGATAACTTGGCTTGCAAAAGAAAGACCCGTCATTTCTTTTACAGGCAGAGCGTCCATATCCGCGCGCACCATGACTGTTTTACCAGGGCCATTTTGCATAACGGCCACAACGCCCGTTTTGCCAAAATTCTCGGTAACTTCAAAACCCATGCTTTTGAGCTGCCCCGCTAGATATTTCGCCGTCTCCACTTCCATCAT
>CAKZTE010000136.1 GCA_937923115.1 uncultured Caulobacterales bacterium
TAGCTATATCAGCATCGAGAGCGTCTTTGGCTCACGCTATAATGACATCATTACAGGCGACGGGGGGAATAATTATCTTCGCGGGTTCCTTGGTGATGACATCATTAACGGCGGCGCGGGTAATGACACGCTGCGAGGCGAAGCGGGCGCGGACACTTTTGTCTTTGAGGCTTTCGGCGGGAACGACGTCATCATCGACTGGTCAGACGCGGAAGACTTCCTTGACTTGTCATCCTACGGTTTTACCGACACTGCTGCGGCCATGGCGCAGGCATTTCAGCTTGGGGATGATGTGTATTTTGCATTCAACAGCGGTGGCCCTGACGGTGACCGCATTGTGATTGAAAACGCGATCTTAGCCGACATTGCTGATAATTTGATTATTTGAGGCGCGGAGGCCTCTTAGTTGAGGATAAGACCTTCATGAGGGCTATCAAGCGGGAAGGGCGGAATATCGACGTTAAAGCGGTTTCCCTCGGGCGTCTGCATGGCGTAGTTTCCTAGCATCATGCCGGAGGGGGCCGATAAGGGCGCGCCTGATGTATAGCGAAACGTCTCACCTGGCTTTACGACGGGCTGCTCGCCAACGACGCCAGCGCCGCGTACATTTTGCACTTGGCCGCGGCTATCGGCGATCTGCCAGCAGCGCTCCACAACTGTAAGATCGTGATCTGTTTGATTTTCAATCTCGACCGTATAGGCCCAGATAAAGCGCGAGTCGGCGGGGGATGATTGGTCGTCAAGATAGTCAGATTCTACGCGGACGATAACGTCATGCGTACGCCGTTCAAAAGTATTCATAAGATTCCCGCCTCTCTCAGACGCGCGGCTTGTGTATACTGCTGCGCTGTCTCTCTCTTTTAAACTGTTTGACGCAAGCGCCGCGCCGCCGCAAGCCCTTAACCCACACAGACCATATTTTACGCAGTAACTCTTGCCTCAGGCGAGCGCTCTGCCTAGAGGTAAACTCTGGAAATGAACTGGAATGAACCCATGGGCCAGAAAAACGGCATTTTACCCCAGCAGGAGATAAACACGCTGATCAGCGGCGGCGGCGTGACGGCGAAGCAGGGAATCGGCGGTGATGATGGACATCCTGTCCAAATTCAACCTGCTAGTTTGGATTTACGTCTCGGTCATGTTGCTTATCGGCTCCGCGCAAGCTTTCTCCCAGGCTTAAGCCGCAGGGTCAGAGATGATTTTGACGCCGTTGTAATGCATAAGGTCGATTTGAACGGCGGCGCTGTACTGGAGACGGGCTGCGTTTATCTTGTGCCGCTCCAAGAAGCGCTCGCTCTGCCCGCAGATTTATCAGCGGCGGCTAATCCAAAAAGCTCGACGGGGCGCTTGGATGTGTTTACCCGCGTGATAACCGACGGGAGTGACGCATTCGATGCTGTGCCAGCTGGCTATCAGGGTCCGCTTTATGTTGAAATTGCGCCGCGTACCTTCTCGATTTTGGTGCGCCCCGGCGACAGGCTCGTGCAGCTGCGCTTTCGGCGCGGACCGCTTGAAATATTAAACACCCAAACGGTGAGTATCGATTTAGCGGGTGAGGGCATAGTGGGCTACCGCGCGAAACGCCATTCAGGGCTTGTTGATGTGGCCCATGTCGGGGGGCATGCGGCGCGCGATTTTTGGGAGCCGATAGAGGGGCGGGGCGGCAGTTTTATTCTGGACCCTGAAGAGTTTTATATTCTTGCGAGTAAGGAGTCTGTGATGATACCGGAGGACATGGCGGCAGAAATGGCCCCTATTGCGCCAGAGATTGGTGAGTTTCGCGCACATTATGCAGGATTCTTTGACCCAGGTTTTGGCGTGGCATCTGTTGGCGGCGCGGGCTCGCGCGCCGTATTGGAGGTTCGCGGTCGCGACGTGCCATTTATCTTGCGTGATGGCCAGCCTGTGGCAAAATTAGTTTTCGAAGCGATGAGCGAACGCCCCGACGCACTTTATGGCCAAAACGGAAGCCATTATCAGGCCCAAGGCCTGCGTCTCTCAAAGCATTTCAAAGATTAGCGCTGCTTTAAATCTGGCCCGCTAACTTTCCGTTAGATTAAATCTGCCAGAGTGCCCTTACACGGCCATTATTGAGCGGCTATTAAGGATTGATGATGACCAAGGTAAATCTCTTGCGCTTTATTTTACTTGCTATGTTTGCAAGTCTGACGGCCTGCTCCACAACTCAGCCGCCCATCCCTGTTATGGCGAACCCGCAGCCAACAGCGGTCTATGTTCCAGAGCCTGTAATTGTTGCGCCAGCACCAACGCCCGCGCCGCCCATTTATGTCGCGCCAGATTACACAACGCTAGAAGGGCATAGTTCTTATACGACGCCCGTCCCTGTGGAGCCTGTCGAGGTGCAGGAAATGGGGCCCGTCATAGGGGAATGAGGCGCGTGATAAGCTGCTTTACTTCGGAGCAACGCGCCAAATTCTGTTTCCGACATCGTCCGCCACTAAAAGACCGCCGCTTTGGTCAAGAATAACGCCTACGGGGCGTCCTCGCGCAATGTCGCCATCAAGAAACCCTGTCAACACGTCGCGCGGATCGCCGGCGGGGCCGTTTTGATCAAACGGTACAAAGATAACTTTATATCCGCTACGAGGTTTTCGGTTCCATGAGCCATGTTGTCCGATAAATGCGCCGCGACCATACAGCGCCGCAATACCCGTTTGGCGGCCATCCGATATATCGAGTCCAAGTGATGCCGTGTGAGACCCAAGCGCGTAATCGGGCTTAATCGCATTGGCGACTAAATCTGGGCGTTGGGGTTTGACTCGCGTGTCTACGCGCTGTCCAAAATAGCTATAGGGCCAGCCGTAAAATCCGCCGTCTTGCACGGATGTAAGGTAATCAGGCACGAGATTGTCACCGAGTTCATCGCGTTCATTGACAACGGTGTAAATCTTGCCAGTCGCCGCGTCGAAATCCATCCCGACGGGATTACGAAGACCTTCGCCAAAAAGTCGGCCCTCGCCGGATTTAATATCGAATTCCCATATGGCGGCGCGGCCCGTTTCTTTATCCATTCCATTTTCGCCAATATTAGAGTTGGAGCCGACGCCGACATAAAGTTTGGTGCCATCCAGGGACGGGATAAGACTTTTCGTCCAGTGGTGATTGCGCGGGCCGCCCGGCAAGGCAAAGACCTGCTGTGGCGTCGCCGTGATAGCGGTTTGGCCCTCTTGATACGGCACGCTGACGACGGCATCGGCATTGGCTATATAAAATGTGCTGCCAATTAAGCTCATCCCAAAGGGCGAATGCAAATTTGTCATGAAAGGTGTTTTTAGCTCGGCCACGCCGTCGCCGTCCGCATCGCGAAGCAAGGTGATGCGATCCGCGCTGGGGACGCCCGCGCCGGCTTTTGCCATAACCCTTTTCTGTATCCAGCCCATCAAACCTGTCGAAATTTCTTTCTTTGGCGCATTGCTCTCTGCCACCAGAACATCGCCATTGGGCAGTTGATAAACCCAGCGTGGATGGTCAAGGTCGCGCGCAAACTCCGTCACGGCCATTCCAGCGGCAGGCGTAGGGACCATACCATTTGGCCACATCTCTGCGGCGGCAATATTTACCGTCGGTAAAATTTGTTTTGTAGGCGGCGGTAACTTTGGGTCAGGGCCAAAGCCTACGTCGATCGGATCTGGCGCAGCAGATGAACATGCCGCAAGCGCTAGCGCCGCAGTAGTAGAGATAAACAGATTTAAACGGCGCATAGCTTTCCTTGCAAAACCAGAATGATTTAAAGGCAAAGGGTCGGTCATTTTACCTGCGCTTGCAATGAATTTATCATGCTAAGCTGTAGGCGGCTAAAAATCTTAATCGTTAGGCCGAGCAGGAGGCGCCGCCCAAGACGCAGAACTTTGCGCAATGCGGGTGATTAAGTTTCACGGGGCCGCGGCTCTCGGTGAGTGTTTTACCTGTCTCAAATTGCGGGTCATCCCATAACAGGGTGCAGGCAAGGACAGAGGCTTGTGCTTCGCCTTTGCGTTTGACCACCATGCGCGAGGTGGCGCACATCATGCTGTCGGGATGAACATCCAATATGCCCCAGCAAGCCGTTGTAATTTCGGGGACGTCAACTTTTTCGTCCATTTCAGGGAAGAGCAAAAGCGCGGCGGGGTCAGCTGCGTCTATATTCCAGCCTTGGTCTTTGATTAATTCTGCAAAACCGTCTCTGGCGTCTTGTTCACTCTCGGCAAACATGGCGCGGCCCGCAATATTAAGGTGAAACCCGTTTTCAGTCAGCCATTTCATGCCCGTCAGCGCAATATCAAAACTACCGTCTCCGCGCTCGCCGTCATGGCCTTCACGGCTAAAGTGATCAAGGCTCACGCGCAATGTCATCTTTGCTCCGTATCGCGCGTGTAAATCCAGTAGCGCCTTTTGCACCCTCGGACGCATCATCGGCTTCATGGCATTGGTCAGTACAAGCAATTCGTGACCGCGCGAAAGGGCCATCTCACTCATCTCTATCATATGCGGGTTCAGATAGGGTTCGCCGCCCGTAAAGGCAATTTCGATGGGCTTATCGTAAAGCGTATCAATCTCGTCCAGATAGGGGCGCATATCATCAGGCGTGAGGTAGACGAAATGGTCTGCCGTTGGGCTGCTGAGGATATAACAATTGGCGCACTCAATATTGCAGAGCGAGCCTGAATTAAACCAGAGCGTTTTTAGCTCTTTGAAAAAGACAGAGGCCCGCCGCTCGCCTTTCGCGGTTGTGGTCGGGTCTTGGAATTTACGGGGGTCAATAAGTGCGTTCATAGGCGTGTCATAGCGAAGCCGCGCGCGCTTGTCATTCACGATGTAGTGATAACTCAACAAGAGCCGACGAAGGCGCGCAGCTTCCGACTGGGAAATATAAAGTAAAGTATGCTTGACATGTAAAGTGTGCTTGTCTATGTAAAGTTAACTTGACAACAAAAGGAGGATGCTGTGACCTTACAAAAAGATACGTGCCCCTATTGCAAAACCGCTTTGGGTCGCGACGCGCTATTGCACGTAAAGCGAGAACAACAGAAATGGGGATGGATTGGGATCACGCTTGGACTTATCGGGGCGGGGCTTGGTATTTATTTTGGAGCGACGGCGTGAGCTCCCCTAAACAACATACACCAAAACAAGCGCTGCATCGCTATTTTAAAATCTTTGTGCCGTCTATGGCGGCCTATCTCCTCCTCGTTTTTCTGGCTGCCTACCTCATCAAAAATGAAATTGTGGGTGGAGCACCGAAATATGTGCTCGCATTTTTGCCAGGTCTTGCAGCCCTTGCATTCCTATATGGGTGGTTTCGTTTTATACGCGAAACGGACGAACTCGCGCGGCGCGTTCAGACCGAAGCCTCAATGGTGGGCTTGGCGGTTATTTTATCGCTATCTCTCGGATGGGGCATTCTGGAGATGTTCATTGAGACCTTGCCACGTCTTCCGCTATTCTACGTTTTCCCGCTTTACTTTGCCGCACAAGGTCTTGCGAGTTGGCGACTGTCTAAAAAATACGGCACAGGGTTTTGTCTGCCGTGAAAAACTCGCTTAAGGCCCTCCGCGCCGAGAAAGGATGGTCGCAGGCCGCACTTGGCTATGAGCTTAATGTCTCTCGCCAGACGGTAAATGCGATTGAGACGGGCCGCTATGATCCGTCCC
>CAKZTE010000137.1 GCA_937923115.1 uncultured Caulobacterales bacterium
GGGGGCACCCGAGGAAGACGCGCCAAAGCCAGCTTATAAACCGCGCAGCAGCTTTAAATCTAAGGCTCCAAAGTTCACGCCGCGCGTGCGCAACATCGAGGATGATTTTGAGGATGAGCCAGAAGCGGCAATGCATCAAAAGCCGCGGCGTCAGCCGTTTATTCCGCGATATGTTGATGATACTGCGAAAGCGCCGCAGCCCGTCGCCGTAAAGCCCCCGCCAACCCCCGCGCCGCAAGTGCAGGTCAACCGCCCGCCCGTTGGCAAGCCTTTCCTGCGGGTGGTGAAATCCGGCTAAACCTGTCCTTTGTCTGTCCCGCAGAGATAATCCCAAAACCGAAAGTAAAGACCGTAATTACCCGCGAACTTTGTGTGGTGTAGATTGTGATGCGACGCCGTAATAATGATTTTGCCGAACCATCCCTTCACCCATTTGTCGGGATAAACCTCCCAGCCTGCATGGTTAAATACGGCGTTAATCGTCATGATCATCAATAGCGCTAGGGCGACGCCCACATGCAGTGGCACAAACAGTGCCATGACTGGCAATAACCAGGCTGAGCTTAGCGCCTCTATCGGGTCAAAGCTAAAGCTTGCCCAGGGCGTAGGCTGTACGGAACGGTGATGCCCCGCATGGGTGGCGGCGAATAGCTTTTTATGGTGCATCACGCGGTGCGTCCAATAAAACCATGTGTCCTGCACGAACAGATAGAGGAGCGCCGAAAAGATGGCATAACCCCAGTCGCTCACGCCCAATATAGGACCTGCATAAAGCGCCGTACCGCCAGCCTTCCACACCTCAATTACAATCGCTGCGGGCAGGGCGTAAATAAAGGCGGACATCGTTGAAAGCTTAATCTCATTGCGAATAGTGGCAGCCGTCGGTTCGCGTTTTGAGAGCCTGCGCGCTTTGACTTTTGCAGGGTCTCGTTTCCACAGCATATGGTGGATAGGCCAAACAATCGCGAAATAGCGCGCGATGATAATTCCCGTAAACCCTAAATAGGTTAGGATGGTTTGTCCCAAAGGAATAGGCGTCTTGCCAAGTGGTATTAATATGCCTTCCATAGGGGTGTTGTAAGGAAATATAGCGCGAGGCCAAGCGCGCAGTTGCCGCAGCGCAAAACGACTGAATAAATTATTGCCATATTTATCAGGCGCGCTATACCGCATACGACCAGTGGGGGGATAGCTCAGTTGGTTAGAGCCGTCCGCTCATAACGGATTGGTCGGGGGTTCAAGTCCCTCTCCCCCTACCAAAATCTCCTAACCTATGCGATTCACAGATGGCAGTGCGGCGTCTGCGTGAAAACCCCATATTTATGAAACACATTGCACGTTTAGTGCAAAAGCTTTACCGTTTTTTGACTAAGCTGTGGTGATTGCCTCGCCTTAAATGCTGTAATTACGGATGTGAGACATGAGCAAGGCTCAAGACGAGATTATCAAGCAATGGGAAATGCTAGCCTCTGGCGATCTTAAAGGCGGCGATCCAAAGTCGCTCGAGATGGTCACACCAGAGGGCATCACGATCAAACCGCTATATACGGCGGCGGACGTGCCTCCCAGCGCGGCAAAAGAAATCCCAGGACAGGCGCCTTATACGCGCGGCGTTCGCGCGACAATGTACACAGGGCGTCCTTGGACCATACGCCAATATGCGGGTTTCTCTACGGCACAAGAGAGTAATAAATTTTACCGCAAAAACCTCGCGGCAGGCCAGAAAGGATTGTCCGTTGCTTTTGATTTGGCGACGCATCGCGGCTATGATTCAGATCACCCACGTGTCACAGGCGACGTCGGCAAGGCGGGCGTTGCAATTGATAGTGTTGAGGACATGAAAATTCTCTTTGACGGTATTCCCCTGGATAAGATGTCGGTGTCGATGACAATGAACGGCGCAGTCATTCCTATTCTAGCTATGTATATCGTAGCGGGCGAGGAGCAGGGCGTAAGCTTGGATAAGCTTTCGGGCACTATTCAAAACGATATCCTCAAAGAGTTTATGGTGCGCAATACCTATATCTATCCGCCAACGCCAAGCATGAAGATTATTGGCGATATCATTGAATATACAAGCGGCCACATGCCGAAATTTAACTCCATCTCGATTTCAGGTTATCATATGCAAGAGGCGGGCGCGACGCTATCCCAAGAGCTCGCCTATACACTCGCTGACGGTATGGAATATGTCCGCGCAGCCATGGATAAGGGTCTGGATGTTGATGCCTTTGCTGGTCGGCTTTCATTCTTTTTCTGCATAGGTATGGATATGTTTATGGAAGCCGCCAAGCTGCGCGCAGCGCGCCAGATGTGGGCCCAAATTATGACGGACTTTGGCGCGAAATCCGAGCGCTCTAAAATGCTGCGCACGCATTGCCAAACGTCTGGCGTTTCGCTGACAATGCAAGACCCATACAATAATGTAGTGCGGACTACAGTGGAAGCGATTGCGGCGACGCTTGGCGGTACGCAGTCTTTGCATACAAATGCCTTTGACGAAGCCATTGCTTTGCCAACAGAAACCTCGGCCCGTATCGCCCGGAACACTCAACTCATTTTACAGCACGAAACAGGCATGACCCGCGTCGTCGATCCTTTGGCTGGCTCTTATTACGTTGAGAGCCTTACAAAACAGCTCGCTGATGAAGCCTGGAAGATGATTAATGAAGTCGAAGTTTTGGGCGGGATGACCAAAGCCATTGAGAGCGGTTTACCAAAACTGAAAATAGAAGAGGCTGCTTTGGGTCGTCAGTCTCGGGTAGATGCGGGGCAGGACATCATTGTTGGCGTGAACAAATACATGCTGGAGCAGGAAGACCCGATTGATATTCTCGATATTGACAATGAGAAAGTTCGCGCGGGGCAGGTGAAGCTACTCGCTCAAATCAAAGCGAGCCGCGACAGCGCAGCAGTTGACGCCGGGCTTGCCGAAATAACCAAAGTGGCCAAATCAGGCGAAGGTAATCTTTTGGCGGCCGCCGTTGAGGCGGCGCGCGCTCGTGCAACGCTTGGCGAGATTACGCAGGCTATGGAGGTTGAATTTGGGCGTCATGATGCCGTCACGCGCGTTCTGTCTGGCGTTTATAGCGCGCTCAACAAAGAAGATCCGCTGTTTAAAAACATCCAAACCCGTATCGCTGATTTTGAGTCCAAAGAAAATCATTTGCCTTACATCCTTGTCGCAAAAATGGGCCAAGATGGGCATGACCGCGGCGCGAAAGTCGTCGCGACAAGCTTCGCCGATATGGGGTTTAAGGTAGATGTGACCAATCTATTTGTGACGCCCGATGAAGTCGCCGATATTGCCATAGAAAAAGGCGTCGATGTCGTCGGCGTATCGTCTTTGGCGGCGGGGCATAAAACACTCGTGCCTGAGCTTATCAAGCTGCTTAAGGCGAAAAATGCCAGCTATATTAAAGTTGTGTTGGGCGGCGTAATTCCCGAGCAGGACTTTGAGTTTCTACGGGACGCAGGCGTAGATGCCATTTTCCCACCGGGGTCCAATTTATTCGATGCTGCTAACGCTGTGCTTGGCGTAGTGAGCGGACTTAAACGCAACCACTAGCAGGCCTAGGGATACAGAGAGATGTGGTATTAAAAAATATAACTTGGCTTGAGGTTTTTGTGGGAACAGTCTGTAGACTAATCTTAGGCCCGTTCATAGTCTGCTATTTTCAAATTACTGCCAGTTTAGTTTTAGTTGGATACTGATACTTGCTAATATTCCAGGTTTTATAATTGGTTTCTATGACGGTTCCAAAAATACTTCGACTAGGTTAGCACAGGCATTTGGCGTAACCTGCATGATAACTGCCAGTTTCAATAATGGGCCTGGTGGCAACATGTGTTGTGGACGCTCCCTGTGATGCAAGGCAGGCGTGGCGGTCATAAACGCGCGTTAGGTACGGTCGGCCCACGGTTCTGCCAAACGATATCAACGAAAGCTGGAGCTTAGACTTTGCCAGTGATGCTTTCACAGACGGACGCCGTTTCAGAGTAAGCGTTTGGTGAACCGGCCTAGGTTTGGTAGTGGGATTTGGTTTATAGCTTGCCGCAAAATGCGTACCGGCTATTCTATTAAAAGTGTTGAATAAAACTGGTGCCGCGAGGGAGAATTGAACTCCCGACCTCATCATTACCAATGATGCGCTCTACCACTGAGCTACCGCGGC
>CAKZTE010000138.1 GCA_937923115.1 uncultured Caulobacterales bacterium
TGTGATACGATTGGTCATGGCGGCTGTTTAAAAGAGTGAAGCCGCGCTGACTAGCTTTATTGCGGCCTTGCCGACATTTAACCCACAAAAAAGGCCCGCCTTAATCGGCGAGCCAAAATTCATCAGGGTCGGGACCTCTTAGGTCAAGACCTACTTCTTTGTGATCTCTTGAGCTTTATCGCCCGCGCTCTCGAGATCTTGGCCAACGCCTTCGATTGTGTTGCAAGCGCTTGCCGCAAAGGCAAAAGCACAAAGAACGAAAGCTGTGATACGTTTAGTCGTTGTCTGTGTCATGAGTTCCTCCATCAATAACATATGCTATTATATACGCTTAAGCGTTAGAAAGGTTCTCGAAAACTTTTTGGTGGCTGAGCGGGGCGCAGTAATGCTGCCGCCAAGCGCGGAGCTGAAGCGTCAAAACAGTAACCTATTGAGCCGCACATTCGGGCTGCCGCAATTTTGCGAAACTTAATCGGGGCGCGGCTTGCATCGGAAAATCGCCGTCGTCAGACGTAAGTTTTTCAACGCCGCTAAAGACAAGGAATAATCTATCCGTACAGCCGTTTTCATCAACCTTGATGTAATTAAATTTACGAGGGTCATCAAATTTTGCTTCCCAATCTGAGTCCTTAAAAAGGTCTCGTGTTTTCAAGCCTAGATTTAGTCCCATTGCGCCCGCTTCTTCCACGCTTTGAATAGTGACCGTATTAAATTGAAAACATATCAGTTGATATTGCGCCACAGGATAATCCGCCATGTCTTCGCATTTTGCTTTTGCCGCGCTAGTCGTCAGAAACTCTGACTGTGAAAGCGTGTTGAAAATATCGGGACGCGTGTCCGTCTTTGCTCCGCATGCCGCAAGGCTAATTGAAGATAAAATTAATGATAGCGCGCAAAATTTATATAGGTTCATCAGCCCTCTCTTGGAAGCATTATTGATAGTTTCGCTGCAAGCCACTTCACCTCAATAAGCTTTCGTATTCACGCCATCTGTGCCCGCTGAAATCTCCTCACCCAGCGCCTCTGCGATTTGGAAAACGTCTTTATCGCCGCGGCCGCACATGTTCATGATGACGATGCCGTCATTGCCGTATTCTTGCGCGGTTTCGATGGTGCGGTGGATGGCGTGTGACGGCTCTAGCGCGGGGAGGATGCCTTCAAGGCGGGAGCAAAGCTGAAACGCCTCTAAGGCTTCGGAGTCGGTTGCGCTGACATATTCCGCGCGGCCAATATCGTGCAGATAAGCGTGTTCTGGCCCGATGCCGGGATAATCTAGCCCCGCCGAAATGCTGTGCGCGTCTTTAATCTGGCCGTCATCATCTTGCAAAAGATAGGTGCGGTTGCCGTGCAGCACGCCGGGCGTGCCGCCTGTCAGGCTTGCCGCGTGCAGGCCAGTCTCGACCCCGCGCCCCGCCGCTTCGACGCCAATCAGGCGAACGCTTTTGTCGCCGACAAATTCGTGGAACAATCCCATCGCATTTGAGCCGCCGCCAATACAGGCGATAAGTGCGTCGGGTAATTTGCCTTCGCGTTCGAGAATTTGCGCCTTTGCCTCGCGGCCAATAATGGCTTGAAAATCACGCACCATAGCGGGATAAGGATGCGGGCCTGCGACTGTGCCGATGCAGTAAAACGTATCGCCCACATTAGTCACCCAATCGCGCAGGGCTTCGTTCATCGCGTCTTTTAGCGTGGCCGTGCCGCTAGTGACCGAGCGAACTTCCGCGCCCAGCAGGCGCATACGAAACACATTGGGTTTTTGCCGCACGATATCTGTCGCGCCCATAAAGACGATACACTCAAGACCAAAGCGCGCCGCGACTGTGGCTGTGGCGACGCCGTGCTGCCCGGCGCCTGTCTCGGCGATAATGCGTTTTTTGCCCATGCGCTTTGCGAGCAGAATTTGGCCCATGCAATTGTTAATTTTATGCGCGCCTGTGTGGTTGAGCTCATCACGTTTGAAATAAATCTTCGCGGCTTTTCCGCTAGGGGACGTCTCGCGCGCATGCTTCGTCAGGCGCTCAGCAAAATATAGCGGAGAGGGACGGCCAACATAGTGATTAAAAAAATCGTCGAGCTCCGCGATGAAGGCAGGATCCGCTTTTGCTTCTGCGTAAGCCGCTTCCAGCGCGAGGATAGGCGGCATGAGCGTCTCGGCAACATAGCGCCCCCCAAAATCGCCAAAGCGGCCGTTTTCATCAGGAGTCGAAATATTCTCTGGCTTACCCATTTTGAACTGCTTTCATAAAGTCTTTGATTTTCTGTATATCTTTTACGCCCGCAGCGGACTCCACGCCAGAGCTAACATCGACAATTGGCGCGCGGGTTTGCGAAATAGCCTGCGCCACATTGCCCGCATGAAGACCGCCCGCCAGCGCAAATGTCTTAGGCCGAGGCGAGCGGCCAATCAGGCCCCAATCAACCGATATACCATGCCCGCCGCGTACGTCATTGTCTTGACCTTGCGGGCCTTTAGGCGGCTTGGCATCATAGAGGATAAAGTCGCACGTCCCGACATATTCTTCTGAGGATTTCATATCGGACTCGCTGGCGATGCCAAGCGCTTTGATTGTGCCGACTTTAAATCGGCGCGCAATTTCGGCAATGCGGGCAGGGGGTTCATCGCCGTGGCATTGAATAAATTCAGGGGCCATTTCGGCCATAATGCGGGTCAGGAGCGCGTCATCTGCGTTCACTGTCACGGCAACCCGCGCGGCGAGGCCTTTGGCCTGTGCAGAAACGGCTGCAGCCTCGGCGGCAGAGAGGCGGCGTTTACTCGGCGCTTCGACGATAAAACCCAAATAGGCCGCGCCGCTTTCCATGGCCAAAGCGGCGTCTTGCGTGCGCGTCAGGCCGCATATCTTAACAGCAGTTTTCATGGCCCGCTCATACGCTTATATAGCTGGCTTTAAAACCCGCCGTGCCAATTATTTGATACGGCTTCTATAGCTGACGGCAAAACTTGGATCAGGGTTTCCTGCGGCAAAGACGCCTTTTGGGTTGATACAGACATAGGTCACATTGGGATCATAGCCGGCCGCAGGGCTATAGACGCAGGCCGCAAATGAGGTGGGCCGCGTTGCTGCGTTGGAGTAGCGAATGTCTGAGCTATAGGTGAACGTCAATCCCGCGCCCGCGCTTTGTGTGAAGCTGACGGGATTTGTTTCGGGGCCGCCGTCATCAATATCGCCATTATAGAAATCAATATCATTGGCCACTTCGGACATCATCACGAGCGAGCCCGACGCTATGCTCTGGCTGCCGGGGTTTGTAACGGTCAGCGTGATTACATTATCATTGCCAGGAATAGCGTAAAGGCCCTCTGCGAGGGGGTCATAAATCGCCACTGTCTGCGCCGCTGTCAGCGGTGTGTTGACGTCCGCAAATAGGGTCTGCGCAAATTCCGAGGTGATATCATAGCTGTTAGGCCCTGTTTTGCGGGTGGTTGTCGCGGATATATAATCGGTCGTATTTACCGCTACATTGGCCGTGATGGCGCCCGTAAAGTTCAAGTCCCCGCCCGCATGGGCAACATCGACAAAACCTAAATGCGTTTCGCCTTCGCCGTGACCGCTGGGATCAGCGCTTGAGTTTTTGTAAAAATCAATACGGTAACCATTGGCATTGCTTGGGACGTCGAGATTAAAGTCGTAATCTACAGATGGTGTGCCATTGGCCGTGAAGCTGTTCATCACGGGAAAGTTCAGCAGCTCATTCCCCCCCGTGTCGCCGTCGCCGCTATCATTAGGGGTAACGC
>CAKZTE010000139.1 GCA_937923115.1 uncultured Caulobacterales bacterium
TAAAGATCATGCGCGGTCACATGCAGCCCAGTAGTTTTCGTATGTGGCGCAAGCGGGTCAGCGGCCGCGCGTCAAAACATCAGGCGAAGTTGTAGACCCCCGTTTTAATTCAAGCCTTTAAGTCCAAGCCTTGCGAAATCAACTGCCAAGTCCTAGAACACGGACAAATCAGATTTACCAAGAGGGACATCATGGCAGGCCATTCAAAATGGGCCAATATCCAGCACCGCAAAGGTCGTCAGGATAAGGCCCGCTCTAAGCTTTTCTCCAAGCTTTCCAAAGACATTACAATCGCATCAAAAATGGGCGGCCCTGACCCCGATATGAACCCGCGTCTGCGTTTGGCTGTATCCAACGCCAAAGGGCAGTCTATGCCTAAAGATAACATACAGCGCGCCATTGATAAGGGTCACAGCTCTGACGGAGCGGAATATGACGAGCAGCGCTATGAAGGCTTTGGCCCCGCAGGCATTGGCTTCATTGTTGAGACTAGCACAGATAATAAAAACCGCGCCGCAATGGAAGTGCGCACAGCGTTTTCGAAAAATGGCGGGAACCTTGGCGAGACGGGCTCGGTAAGCTTTGGCTTTGACCAAGTAGGCGAGATTACCTATCCGCTCGCGGTGACGGATGAAGACGGCATGATGGAAGCGGCCATTATGGCGGGTGCAGACGATGTACAAACCGATCCGCCCAATGATGATGCATTTTCAGACTACGAGCCTGTGCATACTATCCTCACCGCGCGCGATGATCTTGGGACGGTTTCAGCGGAACTTGAGAAGGTTTTTGGCGAAGCAAAGTCGGTCAACCTAATCTGGAAAGCGCAAAACCTAATTGATGATCCAGAGCAGGCTCAAAAAGTTATGCGCATTATAGATGCCCTCGAAGACTGCGATGATGTGACAAATGTCTATCACAGTTTTGATATGACGGATGAGGCCATGGCTATGCTTGAGGATGAGGAATAGCCTCTGTCTAGCGGTACGGCTGACATTTCCCCTTACGACTTAGCAATTGATGCCGCGCTAGCATGCCTTTCAAAGGGGCAAGATAGGGATGCTGCCGCGCATGCTCGCCGCGCCTACGCGCTAAAGCCTGATGACGCCGAAGCGGCGTCGCTTTTGGGGCTATGCCTTGCTGGACTAATTGGCACAGATCAACTGTACATTGAACAAGAACGCGCTCGAGAGGAGGCCTTTAGCTATCTGAGAAAGGCCGTTAAAGACGAACCAAAAGAGCCGCGCTGGCAAGTCCATCTAGGGCAGGGCCTCACAAAAGCAGGCCGATTTGATGAAGCCGAAAAAGCCTATGCCGCCGCCGCCGAGCTTTCTGGTGGTCACTTGGGGCTTTTGATGCAATGGGGCAAAGCGCTACGCCTCGCGGGTCGGCCTGCCGAAGCTTCACAGGTTTACGCGCGCGTTATTCAACGCAAGGCAAGCCCTGCGGCGTGGCTTGCGGCGTCAGAAGCGCTAACTGAAGCGCGCGATACCATCAATGCTGCCTTTGCCTATGAGAAGGCCTACCCCGAAACGGGGCGTCCTGATTTTGCTTGGGCGCATTTGGCCGACTTACATATCGCCCTTGAGCAATATGACAGGGCGGCAGCCTTTAACGCGCGGCTGCGAGACAAAAATCCCGATGATGCTGATGCGGGGTTGCGAGACGCAAATTTGATGCGCTGGATGGGCGATATTGACGGTGCGAAAGTGTTGCTCGCCGATTTATGGGCAAAGAACCCCGCGCACGGCGGAGTGGCAGCAGCGCTCTTGCAGGACGGCGAAGGTGCGCCGCGTCGCGTGGCAGAAAAGATTGCGCGTGATGAAACCGCTAATCAAAGTGAACGCCGCCGCTGCGCTTTCGCACTCTGTCATTACGCCGACAGAGTAAACGAGATTGACGCGGCGTGGTCATGGGCTGTTCTTGCCAATTCCCTCTACCCGCCCGCAGCGCAAACGCTAAAAGAGCTGCGCGAAATGCTCGACAAAGCGGTTGCGGCTTATCATCTAATGCCTGATGCGGAGGCCGCCGAAGGCGCGCGTGATACGAAAATGGTTTACCTCATTGGGCCGCCGCGTTCTGGCGGCTCGCTTTTGCAAACAATTATTGCGCGCCATCCCGGTGCTCGCTCTGTGGGAGAGCGCGGCGCGCTTTTGAGTTCTCTTAAGCAATTGCTATATGACTCTGAGAAAATGGCCGCGCAAATCGAAGATCTGGCGGCGGCTGACATTGCAGGGATGACGCGCGCCGTAGGTATGGCGGATGTTTTTGTTGATAAGACGCCGCATCATTTCTTGCTCGCGGGGCTTCTCGAGAAAGTCCACGGCGGTGCGGTATTTGTAGCCCCGCATCGGGAAATAAAGGACATGGCGGTCTCATTGTTCTTCCATGAATTTGGCGAGGCGTTTCCCTTCACCCGCGCTTTGCCCGATATTCAGGAATATTTGGATTTCCATGACGCGGCGCTGGTGCGCTGGCGCGAGGCGGGAGTCAGCATTGTGTCTCACAACCACGACCGTTTCGTCGGAGACACGCAGGCACGCGACGCGGCCCTTTTTAATGCGCTGGGCCTGAGTTGGACCGATGATATTCTAAAGGATCTGGCCAAGGACGGCGCGGGCGGCGGCGTGTCAAAAAAACACAAAGGCCACGGCGAGCGTTACGCCCGCCATCTTGAAGAGGCCGGCTTTCGCGATTAACCGCCTGTCCGTCTTATTAAAGCACCTGACCGGTCATCCTAATCCTTGGTTTGTGAATAAGCCAGAGCGCGAAATTTGTCATGCAAAACAGGGTCTTCTTGTCCAAAATACTGAAGCATAATGATGCCAAAGGCGTCGTTCTCTGGGTCTATCCAGAAGGTTGTTCGCGCCGCTCCGCTCCAGCCCCATTGGCCTTTGGCTTTGCCCGTTTGCTCCGCTTGCTTAGCCTGGGTAGCGATTTGTACGCTACCGCCATAACCAAAGCCAGCATTGGTTTCGCCGCCCAGCCATGGGAACATATATATATCATCCGCGTCCATCTGGTCGCTCATCATTGTTTTGACCGTAGATGGCTGGAGTATGCGGCGGTCCCCATAAATGCCGCCATCCAGCATCATCTGTGCAAATTTTGCATAGTCAGATAGGGTAGAGACAAGCCCGCCGCCGCCAGATTGAAACGCATTAACGTCAAGAAAGGGGCTGGTCTGGCTGTCTTCTGCAACGGCATATTGTCCCTCGTCAGTCAGGAAATAATTCGTGGCAAAGCGCGGCTTTTGATCTAGCGTCACGCGAAAACTTGTTTCGCTCATACCCAGCGGGGCGAAGATGCGCGTTTCAAAGAGCGCCCCAAGTGTCTCGCCCGTCACGATTTCGGCGATGCGGCCTAAGACATCAATAGAATAGCTATAATACCACCCATCACCAGGCTGGGCGAGGAGGGGTAGCTTAGACAATTTCTGCATTTTGATATCCAACGCTTCGCTCGGTTCAAATAATTTTGCTGCGCCGTAAGCCGTTTCAACAGGATTTATATCGCCAAAAATACCATACCCCATGCCCGCGCGGTGTAGCATCAAATCTTTAACCGTCATGGGAACCGCTTGCGGGCTGAACTTTGGTTTGCCGTCCGCATCTGCGCTCAAAACCTGCATTTTGGCGAGCTCTGGAATATATTTAGAGACGGGGTCGTTGAGATCTAAAAGCCCGTCTTCTTGCAAATCCATTATGAGCACTGCGGTCACAGGCTTTGTCATGGAGTAAATCCGCCAAACCGTGTCCATGTCAACGGCGTAATCCCGTTCTCGATCTGCCATGCCAAAGGCGCCCGTGTAGACCGTATGGCCTTCGTTATAGACCAGAGCCGAAACTCCAATATGCTCGCCGCTTGCAACAGATTGGGATAGAAGCATATCCATCGCGGCCGTATCAAAGGCGGGCGGGGGTGATAGTTTTACCGCCGGGCTATCCGC
>CAKZTE010000140.1 GCA_937923115.1 uncultured Caulobacterales bacterium
GATTGTTGCGCAAACGTCTGGCGACCTTGCGGGCAAGATTATCAAATATGCAACAATGATCATTGTTACATTTATGGGTCTAGAAACTATGCAGCTTGGTGAAGGTATTGTTGACACAGCATTCCGTTACTCTGTCATGGCCGCTGCTGTTGCAGCCGGTGTTGGCGGCGCGATTGCTTTCGGTCTTGGTGGCCGCGAGTGGGCAGCCAAAAAGCTACAAGAGTGGCTTCCAGCTAAAAAGTAAGCCTTGGCTTATACTAAATTGAAAACCGCTCTCTTCGGAGGGCGGTTTTTTTATGCGTGATTGTAAAAGCCTGCTTAGGCCTGTATGTCTGCAATCGCCTGCAAAGCTTTGCGGTCCGAGAGCTGCGCCGCGTCCATCGCCAGCAAGGCCTCTATGCGCGCGCGGCACAAATCATAGAAATTTGAAAAAGCCGTCTGGCGCGCCGCCAAAGGCTCAACATGGGCCGGATCGGGCGCGGGCCAATGCACCGTAATATGATGGCCGGGAAAGACGGGGCAAACTTCATTGGCGGCATTGTCACAAACCGTCACAACAATATCCATTTCAGTGTCCATATCGGCAAATTCATCCCAGCTTTTTGAGCGATAAAACTCTGTGTGGTGACCACGTTTTTGCAGCTCAATCAAGCCATCAGCATGCGGCTGCCCGCTGGGATGACTGCCAGCCGACCAGCCGATAAAGCGCCGCCCGCTCTTGGACGCTTTGCCTAAATCATTGGTTAGCGCTTCCGACAAAATTGACCGCGCGGAATTGCCCGTGCATAAAAACAGGACATTTATGGGTGTTGTTTCTATTGTTATATTCGTCATAGCGCTCTCCTCTGCCCTGCGCTTGCCAAGCGCCGCTGATTTCGTCAAGAGAGAGCCGTGCATATTGTTGAGACATTAATCGCGGAGCGCGCGCCTAAACTCATGGCGCAGCCAAGACTGTTTCGGGCCGTAAAGCCCCTGCTCTACCGTATGCTGGCTTATGATGCAGCCGTGTTTCTCGCGGATAGCATCAAGACAAAAACGGGGCGCGAAGCCTTTGCGATGATAACAGACCACATCCGCCCGCGGACAGCTGTCATGGGGCTTCAGCATATTCCTGCCGACGGAAAATGTATCATCATTAGCAACCACCCCACGGGGCTGGCGGACGGCATGGCCGTGTTCCAAGCCATTCGCGAGCGCCGACCTGATCACATATTTTTAGCCAATGCCGACGCGCTGCGGGTCATTCCCAAAGGCGGCGATATTATTATCCCTGTTGAATGGGAGGCCAAGAAGCGTACACTCACGAAGACAAAGCAGACCTTGCTCGATACCAAAGCGGCGCTGGAGGCGGGCCAATGCGTGGTCATATTTCCAAGCGGACGGCTGGCCCGTCTTGGCCTCGGCGGGCTACGTGAGCAGCCTTGGCAAAGCTCTGCGGCGATGCTCGCCAAGAAATACAGCGCGCCCGTCATTCCGCTACGCATAGAGGCGCGCAATAGCTGGCTTTACTATCTTGTCTCCCGCCTGAGCACCGAAATCCGCGACATTACACTGTTTCATGAGCTGCTTAATAAAAAAGGCCGCACGTTCAAGCTCACCTTTGGGGAGGCCATTGAGCCCAAAACTTTGCCAAAGAACGCGGATAAGGCCACAGCGCTTATTCGCGCCGTCGTTGAAACGCTTTAAGTGGAAACGCTGTGGAGTCGAGGCGTAATATCCGTCACTGCTATATAACGAAAACGTCACGTTAAACCGATGTTCATCGGGTTATGCTTACTGTGATTAATGACCCGCTAGACCTAAGATTCTCTTGATTAAATCAAGGCAATCCCAAATAAATCATATTGCCGAATCGGGCTGACGCATTCGGGAAAAGTGCAGGAAAACATATGTCTCAAGAGAACACGCCGGACTACATGACAGCAGACGGTCACGTAGACACAGAACTCCTGCCCGCCCGTAATTGGCTCAAAGCCCTCGCGCCCTATAAAACACCAAGCACGCGCCGCAGCCTGATAGAGCTCGCCATTACAATTGTTCCCTTTCTTGCCCTCTGGGCGCTGGCGGTCTGGACAAGTTCGATTAGCTATTTTTTGACCGTCCCCGTTTGCGTGCTGGCAGGCTTTTTTCTGGTCCGGCTTTTCCTTATTCAGCACGACTGTAGCCACGGCGCGTTTTTCAAAACCCGCGCGGCCAATGATTGGGTCGGGCGCGTCATCGGCGTGTTCACAGTCACGCCTTATGACCTTTGGAAGAAAGCGCACCTTATCCACCATGCGGGACACGGCAATCTGGATAAGCGCGGCATTGGCGATATTATGACGCTGACGGTTGAGGAATATGAAGCGCGCACAAAATGGGGCAAATGGCGCTATCGTTTTTACCGCAACCCCTTTGTGCTGTTTGGTATTGGCCCGATTTTTGTCTTTCTGCTGCATCAGCGTCTTCCGATTGGCTTTATGAAATCAGGCGCAAAATATTGGATTAGCACAATGGGCACGAACCTCGCCATGGCCGTGATTATCATCAGCGGTATTTACTGGCTCGGGCTCCTACCCTTCCTAGTCAGCTATCTTTGTATCACCTGCATTGCCGCCGCAATTGGCGTTTGGCTCTTCTATGTGCAGCACCAATTTGAAAACGTGATGTGGGACACTGACGAGAATTGGCAGGTCCACGACGCGGCCCTCTACGGCAGTACCCATTATGACCTGCCGCCTGTGCTGCGCTGGCTGACGGCCAACATTGGTATTCACCATGTGCACCATCTCTATGCGCGTATCCCCTATTATAACTTGTCTAAAATCATCAAAGCGCATCCGCGTCTTGGCGAAATTCGCCGGCTGACGCTATGGGAAAGCTTTAAGACCGTGCGCCTGAAATTATGGGACGCGAAGGAGCGCAAGCTTGTGACTTACCGCGAGGCGAAATTGAACCGCGCCGCCAGACTCGCGCGCGCCAAAACTGCCTAGCCCCAAATCAGCATAGACCTTTTGATACGCCCTCTGTACACGAAGGCATGATTACATCTGTCACATCAGAATTGCGCCGCCGTATTGCGGCGGGAGACCTATACGAGGATGACGCGCAAGTCGCGGCGGCGCGCGCACTCGATGAGCTGCGTGACCGCATAGAAGCGGAGCCTGTTCGCAAGAAAGGCTTTTTCTCCTCCGAAATCATTGCGCCCAAGGGGCTATATATGTGGGGCGGCGTGGGACGCGGAAAATCTATGCTGATGGATTGGTTTTTTGAAGCCGCGCCCGTGACCGCCAAGAAGCGCGTCCATTTCCACGAATTTATGATGGGCGTTCACGCGCGCATTAATGACTGGCGAAAGATGGATAAGTCTGAGCGCAAACGCTCCGATGATTATGTCCGCACGGCCCTTTTCAATGACAATGCTGATGATCCCATCGCGCCGACCGCCAAAGCCATTGCCCGAGAGGCTGCGCTTTTGTGTTTTGATGAATTTCACGTCACCGATATTACCGATGCTATGATTCTCTCACGCCTATTTGAAGCGCTATGGGAACGCGGAGTGATTGTTGTCGCCACCTCCAACCGCCCGCCTGAAGGCCTGTATAAAAACGGGCTGAACCGCCCATTGTTTGAGCCGTTTATCGAAATGATGCCGCAGCACCTCATCATCCATGAGTTTGCGGGCGAGACAGACCACCGCCTGCGCCAACTCACCGCCGCGCCTGTTTATTACAGCCCGCTCGGCCCAGAAGCCGACGCAGGGATAGAGGCGGCGTGGCAACGCCTCATTGGCGGGGCGGAGCCGCATCCGACGACACTCACCGTACAGGGGCGCGAACTCTTATTGCGCCGCACGGCTGCAGGCACAGCGCGCGCGAGCTTTACGCGGCTTTGCGCAGACACGCTCGGCGCGGCCGATTACTTGCGCCTCTCTCATGCCTTCCAAACATTGATATTGGAAAACGTCCCGCAAATGGGCCCCGAAAACCGTAATGAAGCCAAACGCTTTGTCACCCTGATTGACGCGCTCTACGAGACAAGAACCAAACTCGTCATGTCCGCCGCCGTCGAACCAAGCGAGCTTTACAAGGACGGCACTGGCGCGTTTGAGTTTGAACGCACTGCGAGTAGGTTGATAGAAATGCGCAGCGAAGCGTATCTAGGCGAACGGCGCATTATGGGGGGTGGGTGATGGCAGGAATTTCATCAGGTGTGATTGGTGGGGTCATTTCCGTTCTTATAATAGCAGCCCTTACACCGCTTATTAAGAAGGGTTGGAGGAAATGGCATGCGCTAAAGTTTCCTAACTATAGTCGTGAACTAAACCAGACTGAGCTGAATTGGATTAATCGCACATCTCTACAACTCGCTCAGGAAAAATCAAACCAAAAATATTCTCGGTGGACATGGTTATTGTCTGGTGGGCTGGTCCCTGTGTCCATCGGGATGGGTCTCACGGTCATCATGTTAATTGTAGCGCTTAATCTTCTGTCAAAAGACGTACCGACAGATGTCCTGACATGGATACGCATTCCTATAGGTGTCTCAACAGTCCTCGGTGTTTTCCTGGGTATTTTCTTAGCTGCGATCGCCATGATTTGGTTTGTAAGACGCAACTCAGTGGCGCGAGACTATTTGACTTATCATTATGGCTGGGGTTACGCGTCTCCACGACCAAGAGGACCTGAGGAAATAAAAGAAGAGTTGGAGCATTTTGTACGCACGGGAGACCTCGCACACCTAACTGACTATGACAGCGACCTGTTTTCCAATTTAATTTTTCACCGCACCGCGCCCGCATGGAAAGGGTGGACAATTGGCATAGCTTTGTTGACGACTGTGTTCTTAGTTCTCGACTCACAGTTCTATTTAAATGTTTTTCCTGACCGTATCGAAACAAGTCCCTATTTCTCACTATCAGATAAAGTCTACAGATTCGACGACGTCATTGCAGTTCACCGCAGATGCACCTTGGCTAGCAATGACGGAGTCCCCTATCCATCTTTCAAATATTCATTAGAAATGAGCGATGGCGTTAAAGTGAGTCTTTTAGGCGGAGAAGACACACCTATCGCAACTGAGCTTTCGGCTATCGAACTAATTAAGCCGCAACTCAGAAACGCAACTTTTGAGCGCACAACAATTAAATCTGCGCCCGTCGTAAAACTCGCGCCTACATCCGAAAACTGCGCAAAGCTGCTGCGTTCATCAAAGCCCAAAAACCAAGCCGAAACATATCGTCGCCTTTTTGATCT
>CAKZTE010000141.1 GCA_937923115.1 uncultured Caulobacterales bacterium
GGCGCGATCCGCATAGCGCGTGTCGAACACGTTATCGACGCGCGCTGAAAGTTTAAGCTTTTCTGAGAGGTCGTAACTGCCGCGCAAAACGAAAATATCATGGCCGTCATATTTGGCTGTATTGCCAGGGTTGGTAAAATAGGCCCCGACATGACGCCATTCAATCTCGCCCATAAGGCTATCTGTTGGCGTGGCCGTTAGACGCGCCGCCGCTATCGTATCAGGCGCGCTGTCGACGCGCGTTCCCGTCGCGATATTATTGGCGGGCGATCCCTCGTCGAGGTCAAAGTTATAGCTATGCCGAGCAAGCGTTCCGTCCAAGCCAAAGGAAAGCCAGTTGTTGAGCGGCGCGGTTAGGCTACCCTCGACGCCGATGTGCTTCGTCTTGCCGTCTACGACGTTAAAGCCGTTCGCATTTCGGAAGAAGAAATTATCCTTCCACATAGAAAAAGCAGAAAATTCATAGCTTAGCTCACCCCCGAGATTACTCTTATAGCCAATCTCTAGGCTGTCGAGTGTTTCAACATCTGCTTCGCCCGCGACTTGATTGAGCTGCACGGAATAGAGGTCTGTGACTTGCGGCGCGCGAGAGCCGCGTGCGGCGCGGGTATAAAGTTGACCCACCCCCATGTCTCGGCTGAGGCTAGCTTTGGGGGTGATCGTGAAAAAACCGTCCTTGCGGTCTGCGACGCGAATGAACCGTCCGCTTCTGCCGACATCAGCGTTGTTGGAGTAATCATAATGTGTGTATTCCGCCCGCGCACCCAGCTTAAGGATTGTCCGGTCAGAGATCTGAAAATCTTTTTCGCCGTAAGCGGCCCCCACTAAGGCTTTGACGCCATAGTCATAATGCAGACCTTGGACGAATGAGAAGCGCGAAGGATTATCTTGAAATTCATAGAGAAACCCGTTCGTATATTCCACGTCTACCCCTATGTTAAAATCCTCGCCGTAAAAAGCGCTCTGCAAGCCGACAGAGCTATGCCCATTTTTCTCAAGCGCTTGACCCGGCACGAAATGGCGCAGAAAGCGAAGCTCCGCGCGGCGCGCATAGGGCGTGAGGGCAAGTATGCCGCCGTCCATCTCTTTTTCTAGCCGCGTTTGAACGCGGTAGCTTTTGCCGTCTCGAAAGGCTTCGGGATTGGGGTTGGTTTTTGAAATCGCTTTATCCCTAAACGCATCATCCCCTTGGATGAATCCAGCGGTTTCTTGGTTTAGGTTGGTGAAGCTGACAAGGGTTTCTGATGACCACGCGCCAAAATCGTCTTGGTGTTTGAGTTGAAATTTTTGTTGGTCAAACCCACTGTCGTCGCGAAAGCCGTTATCATGGGCGAGCGAAACGGAGGCGCGTAATTTCCCTGTGCGCGCGCTTATCATGGCCGAGAGCAGACCGTCATCGCTGGCTAAAATTCGGGCTGTGTTTGGCCCTCTCACGCCGCGTGACTGCACATTGATAAGACCGTGAACCGCGTTGGAGCCATAGGTCGCGGGGCCGGGGCCTTTGAAGACTTCGAGCTTGCCGGCAAATTCTGTACCCGCTTCAAACAGGCCGTTGACATTGGCAAAGCCCGCAGCGCGCAGAGCTACGCCGTCCTCCAGATATAAAAAGCTGCCTGCGCCCGCGCCGCCCGTCAGGACGGGGGAGCGAATAGCGGTCAAATGTTCTTGGCCAGATCCGCGGTGGATGTTCACGCCCGCGGCCGTGTTGAGGGCTTCGGCGGGATGAATGGCTGAAATGGTGTCTAAGCGCTTGCGTGCTAGAACCTTAACGGAGGCCGGAACATTGAGCGTCATGACACTGGTGTCGTAAATTCCTTCGACTATCAATTCATTTTCAATCCGAAGAGGCACAATAACAATCTCATCAAGAAGGTCCATCTCTTGAGCCCAAGCGGGCGCTGAAAATAAAGCGGCCGCGAGCGGCGCTGCAATAAGAAAATGTCGCATTATTTAAATATCCCCAGAACACGTTTGACGTATTCGTTAATGACGGCGTCCGGTGACTTATCCAGTTTCATCGTCGCATAGCTGATGGCCGCGGCGTAAATAAGCCGTGCCTCAGCCCGTTCGCCCGCCTGACCCGTACGCGTCTTGCCCAAATCTTGATGTAGCTCGCTTAAAACACGGTCTTGGAAAATCATATAATGAGGCCGCACGGACGGGCCAAAAGAGACTGACCAATTGAGCATGACTTTAACCACATCAGGGTTCGTCTCAATGAGCGCGTTAAACCCTAACAAAAGCTCTGAGAGAATATCCACCGCGCTGCGCTCGTCCTTGTCATCGCTTAGCGCTATCGCGCCAAATATGGATTGGCTGATATGCTTTAAAACTTCTTCGGTTAAGGCTTCGCGGGTTGGAAAGTAATTAAACACCGTCGCGGTTGAGGCTCGCGTTAACTTTGCAATGTCGCCGTGGCCCGCGCGCTCAACCCCATGCTCCGCATAGGCCGTCACGGCCGCCGTAAGTAATTGCGCGCGCCGCTCCTCTGGCGATAGCCGCTGCCGTTTTGGCGGAGTTTTTTCCTTTTGCGTGTTCATATCGTGTGTCTGCCAGAGGGATTGGCGGCGAGCAAGCCGTCAAGCACATGCATGACGTAATTCATCTTGACGCAGTTCAAAAAATCTCTATTGATAAATTAGTCAATAGGAGACCATCATGGCATTTGCTACGCATTTAAACCAAAATCCAAAAACAAAACGCCATCTTTGGCTAATTTCTTTGGGCTATCCGCTTATGCCCTTATTGGGGATTGGATTAACGGAACTAACAGCCAATCCTTACATGATGTTTGCGCCCCTTATTCTTGTCTATATCCTTATTCCTATTCTCGACATGATAATAGGGGATGACCATCATGATATTTTGGGACTGATGGAGACCGAAGCAGAGCTGTCGCCTTTTTACCGTTTTATGGTGCATAGTTTGCTGCCTGTAATTTACGGGACATGGTTGATTGGCGCGTGGTATGCGGCGACGCAAAACCTGCCATGGGCAGCCTATGCCGCTATGGCCGTTGCACATGGCTGGGGGCTGGGGTTTGCGATCAACTCAGGTCACGAAACAGGCCATAAGACCGATAAGTTCAGCAAATGGGTGGCCTTGCTGATGCTGGCCCCTGGGTTTTACGGTCACTTCAGGCTTGAGCATAATCAAGGCCACCATAGTGATGTTGCCACGCCAAAGGATTCTGCGACGGCGCGCTTTGGTGAGGGCTATTACGCCTTTATGCTGCGAGAATATCCAGGAACGTGGAAACGCGCCTGGGCAATTGAAACCAAGCGCGCCCGGCGCCGCGGCTATTCAAAATGGTCCCTAAAAAACGAGGTGACCGTTTCGGTTGTGATGTCCTTGATCTTATGGGGCGGGCTTATTGTGTGGCTGGGCGCGGCGGTTATTCCCTACCTCCTTATCGCGTGGTTGATTTCAGTTAGCCTGCTTAGCGCGCAAAACTATATCGCGCATTACGGGCTGCTGCGCCGCCGCCGCCCAGACGGAAAATTTCTACCCTGCGAGCCACAGCATAGCTGGAACTGTAATAGCCTTGTGACAAACCTCACCACTTATAACTTGGCGCGTCATTCAGATCATCATGCAAACCCGTCGCGTCACTATCAGCATTTACGGACCTTTCCAGAAGCGCCTCAGCTGCCATATGGCTATGGCATCATGTATTTGCTGGCCTATGTCCCGCCGCTCTTTCGCCGCGTGATGGACCCCCTTGTCCTTAAAAATGTTGGCGGAGATATGACCCAGGTCCTGACTAAGGACATGGCGAAGGCCTATAAAGCTGAGATGCAAAAAGTTAGCTGGTAAGTGGTGTGCCCGGCGTAATCACATGAAGATCGCGCTGCGGGAATGGAATGGATATGCCTGCTTTCTCAAAGGCCTTATTAATTTCCGTATGCAGGGCATGGCGCGTCGGTACGCGTTCCTCAAATGATTTCAGGAATGTCCGCACCTCGAAATCCAGGGAACTATCGCCAAATCCGCTAAAAATAGCTTGCGGAGCGGGCGTGCTCAGCACCAATGGATTAGCTTTGGCTACGTCAAGCATAATAGCTTTTGCTTTTTCTGTGTCGCTGCCATAGGCAATGCCGACATTCACAACAAGGCGGGTGATGGAATTAGAGAGCGTCCAATTGGTCACGCGCTCTGAAATGAGCGCCTCATTGGGAATGATAATTTCGCGGTTGTCCAAATCGACCAATGTGGTGGCGCGGATTTGGATGCGCGTCACCGTTCCAGATTGTTCGCCAATTGTGACATAGTCGCCAAGACGCACGGGGCGCTCGAATAAGATAATCAAGCCCGATACAAAGTTAGCGATAATCTTTTGAAGACCAAGACCAATACCAACCGAGAGGCCTGTCACAACCCATTTAAGCTGTGACCACTGAAGCCCTAATCTGTCTAGGCCCATGAACAGACCAATGCCAAAAATTATATAGCCCAAGATTGTCACAATCGCGTAACGCGTGCCTGCGTCAAAACCGAGGCGGTTGAGCGCAAAGACCTCAAGGAACCCCGGAAGGTTTCGTGCTGCCATAACGGTCAGGCCAATAATGACGAGCGCTTGCATGAGGTTCCATAGCGTGATGGCGCGCTCAACGGTCATGGCGGAATTGGTTTCGGGGTCAACGACGTCAACCATATAGTGCCCAAGCTCGACATTGTTAAAGAAGCTCAGCGCGGGCAAAAGGTCCGACCAAATTGTCCACATCAAGACAGCAAACAGCACAAGCATAAAGGCATTTAAAAGTTTTTCAGTTTGGCGGCTGACGGTTTCAATATCAATTTCTTCATAGTTGACAGCAGGTAAGACGGCTTTTTCGTCGCCGCGGTCCTCGGCCTCTTTTAGTTCCTGACGGGCTTTGACGGCCTTGTCACGGCGTTCAACCGCCTGCTTGAGCGCGAGGCGGCGTTTGCTTACAACAACGGTTCTACGCGTTGTGCCGTAGACAACATAAGAGGCAACAAGCAGCCAGCCGGAAGTGAACAGCCTGTAAAGAAGTTCTGATGTTGTTTCGTAATAACCAAGGCTTGCAAAGATGGCGCAAAATACAGGAATCCCAATCATGATGACAGAGAAAATAGAGAGATAGCGTCCTTGGTTCTCTGAATGCCGTAATATGGCATCATTTTCGCGCCGGCGTTTCCATAGCACTTGATAGGACATGGTGGCAATCGCGATGGTCGTAATAAGGAAGGCCGCAAGGCTTAGCCCTTCAAAAACGTTGGGGTCTTTGCTTTCAACGGTCAGCTGAATAAGCCCGGTTGAGGTTGCGGCTACGGGAATGAACCAGCGAAGTTGGCGGTTAATCACATGGCGTAAACTCGCCCCCAATTTAAAATGCTTATCAAAGAGCGACAGATCTCTATCCCATGCGCGCCATGTCAAAAAGAATGCCATGAAAACTGCGAGATAATAAGCTGTACCGCTCAGCGCTTCAATGAAAGGGTCTTGTGATGGGGATAGTTCAAAGAGCAGACCTAAAAGCGCGAAGATAATTGGTACTGGCAAGGCGATAATCAAGCAGGCAATAATAACCGCGGGCGTGTGTAAATAACTATCTTTTTGCACACGCCCCACCATTGCGGCGCGGCGCTTTATGTCGGCCCAAAGGCGCTCGCGTAATGTGTAACACCCGCTTGCGAGAACAAACATAAAGACCACGAGTAGTAAATTGCTTTTGATAGACTCAATCAGCGTATTCCAAACAAGCCGAAAGTGACGCGGGCTAAAGACAGCTGCCGCGCCCTTAATAACTTTGGTCGGCCACGACAGGTCTATCGCGGCAATACTGGGCAGCCATAACAGATTCGTATCAAGCAGAGTTGTAAGGTCTTTGGAGCTGCTGAGCATAGCGTCCAGCGTTGAATTTAGCTGACTGAGATCGTCAATTCTGTCGCGGGAGGCATCGATAATTTCGCCTAAAATAATGCGCCGATTTTTATGCAGATCAGCGAGAGCGGCAATGTCTGTCTCGGCCAAGGGAGGCGCCGACGGGTTCGCCTCCCCCCATGCGTTTGCATAGGCGATAACGTCGGCTTCAGTCAGCCCCATTTGGCGCATCTGATTTTGCGCGAGCAATCTGTTTTGGGTCGCAATTGCAATGTCTTGATTAAGGCGGCTGATACTGCTTTGGACTTGGGATACCGTTTCGTTATCATTACGAAGTTGGCGTAAGGTTGCCGCAGATTGGCGCGATAAATTTCCAAGGGTGATAAGAGATTGCGCCGTGGTGAGGTCTGCTTGCAAAATATCAATCTGGCTGCGTCTTTGGGCCTGTCTTTGCGGAAGCCGGCTTGATTGCTCGGCGATGCTGTAAAGCTGTTGGGTTAAGTCGAGGTTTTCTTGCGCGTATTCAAGGACGAGCGGGTGAGGGGCGCTGGCGGCCTCGTCAGGGGCCGCAGTCATATTGGCCAGAGCCGCTTGGGCTTGCGTTACAAAACGGCGTGCATCAATTTTGCGGCGCTGCCCTGTAAGTTTTTGCAGCGCGGTGACGTTCTCGGAGACGCGCGTCAAATTAAGCTGGGCCAGCGTTTCCCGCGCCGTAAGTAATCTTTGGCGTTCGGTAAAACTGGCAATTTCAAGTTCGAGTGCGGCTGCTTGTGCCCGCCGGAAATATAAACGTGATTTAAGCGCCGTGGTTTGCGCGGCGTCAACCACGCCTTGATTGGCGTCTCCGCGCGTAGCGATTTGCTCCGTTAGTGTGTCGATTTTTGTTAAAGCTTCAGCCTGTTCTTTTGGCGCAGAAAGGCGGCGCGCTTGCAGCGCTTCAATTTCCGTGCGCAGCTCCGTTATCTGCGCGCGCAGCGTACGCTGCTCGGCCTCTTTAGCAATAAGGCTTTGCTGTGAATCGACCAGTTTTTCTGCCGTCATCACGTCTGCCTCGTCATCCATATTGACGGGCGGAAGCGCTTGCATCTCGATGATTTCTGCGCGCAATTCCTCAAAGCGCTGGGGGCCGTTGACAATAATGCCGTTGAGGCGCTTAACCTCTTCGAGATGGCCTTGTGCAGTCTTAAAAGCAGTCTCTGCCGTGTCGTAGGACGACTCTATGGCCGCGCGCTGCGTTTCATTTAAATCCGCGTTTTCAGCAAGACGCGCTCGTTCGCGCTCTATCACGCTCAGAGATAGGCCCTCTGGCGCTGTGACAATATCCTGCGTGTCTTGCGCAAAGCTCATGGACGGCAAAGAAAAAGACGCCAAAATGAGACAAATTGAAATCAGCAGGCGTCCAAGGGCCGCGTAGGATAAGCTAAGAAATCTAAAGGTTTTTTTGGTCATATCATTTCTTAAGCTAACGCATGGCGTCTGTAATTAAAAAAACACGGAAGGGTACCTTCGTCATGGTCTTTATTATTTGCCGCACAACGAAGGCAGGCCTTGGGGATGGAGCCAAAGCCTAGGGGAAGCGCCGCAACGGCAACAGTAACATGCGACGCGCCCTTAATACGAACCGCAGCAAATATAGTTGCCTTATCTGTAGCCAAATGAGAAATAAAACTGACAAGTGCGCGGGGCATGTTAAGAGGCGCGCGAACGGAATAAAACTATGGCTTTACCCCCTCTATTGACCTTGCAAAATATGCAACTGACCTTTGGTACGACACCGCTTTTGACGGGCGCGGACCTGACCGTGAACCCGCGTGACCGCGTCTGTCTTGTGGGCCGAAATGGGTCTGGTAAATCGACTTTGCTTAAAATGGCGGCGGGGCTCGTTGAGGCGGATGAAGGTGAGCGCTTTGTTAAGCCTGGTACGACTTTGCGCTATCTCCCCCAAGAGCCAGACCTATCGGGCTATGCCACTATTCGTGATTATGTCGAAGACGGCCTTGAGGGCGCGGATCAAGCCTACCGTATTCCCTATCTTCTCGAGAGCCTTGGGCTTAGCGGCGATGAGTCGCCAGAAAATTTGTCTGGCGGTGAAGGCCGCCGCGCGGCGCTTGCCCGCACGCTCGCGCCCGAGCCCGATGTACTTATGCTCGACGAGCCTACAAACCATTTGGATTTGCCCGCGATTGAGTGGCTTGAAGAGGAGCTCATGGGAATGAGCAGCGCGCTTGTGCTGATTTCCCACGATAGACGGTTTCTTGAACGCCTCTCGCGCCGTACGGTTTGGATGGACCGGGGGCAAACGCGCGATCTTGACCAAGGTTTTGGCGCATTTGAAGATTGGCGCGACAGATTAATTGAAGAAGAGGAGCTTGAGCAGCATAAGCTTGGCCGCCAAATCGCGCGCGAGCAGCACTGGATTGTTCATGGTGTGTCGGGTCGCCGCAAACGCAATGTACGCCGCGTGAAAGAACTGGCGGATTTGCGCAAAACGCACAAAGAGCATCGCAGTGTTCAGGGCGGCATGAGCGCCACAGTCGTCGACGCAAAGAAGTCAGGAAAATCTGTTGTGCGTATGGAGAATGTGTCCAAAGGCTTTGACGGACGCACGATTGTTGATGACTTCTCAATTAAAATCAATCGCGGCGAGCGCATTGGCGTTATTGGTCCAAATGGTTCTGGTAAAACCACCTTGCTGAAACTCATCATGGGGAAGCTTGAGGCCGATATGGGCCGCATCGATTTGGGCACAAATCTCGAGCCACTAATTATTGATCAAAAGCGCGAAAGCCTAAACCCGGAATGGACGCTCAAAGAGGCGCTGACAGACGGCGGCAGTGACACTGTGGTTGTCGGCGGCGAGTCTGTCCATGTCGTGCGCTATATGAAAGACTTTCTATTTGCGCCCGAGCAGCAGCGCACGCCTTTGCATGTTTTGTCAGGCGGGGAGCGCGGACGCTTGCAGCTCGCGCGCGGACTGCGTCATCCGTCAAATTTACTTGTCCTTGATGAGCCGACCAATGATTTGGATTTGGAAACGCTAGATCTGCTGCAAGAATTGGTGGCCGATTATAATGGCACGGTCCTTATCGTCAGCCATGACCGCGACTTTCTTGACCGTACAGTGACCCGCGCCGTTGGCTATGAAGGCGATGGTCATTGGCAAGTTTATGCGGGCGGCTATTCTGATATGGTCGCGCAGCGTGGGGATGGCGTGACCGCTCGACACGCGCTCGATAAAGCCAGCAAAACCGCGAGTAAGAAAAGCGGTGCTTCGAAATCGTCTGCGGATGAGGCCCCTGCCTCCGCGCCGAAACTATCCTATAAGCATAAATTTCGCTTAGAGCAGCTGCCCAAAGAGATTGCTGCAGCGGAAGCGCGCATAACGGCCATGACAGAGAAAATGGGTGACCCCGATTATTTTACGCGCGACCCCGACGGCTTTATGGCAACCTCCGAAGCGCTCGCCGAAGTGCAAGACAAGCTCGACACGCTAGAACTTGAGTGGCTAGAACTGTCTGAAATGCAAGCGGGAGCCGCCTCATGAATACGTCTGATTATCTTATTACCGACCCCGCCGCGTTTCGGCTCGCCGATCATCCTACGCGGGTTAATGTTTATGCTGATAAATCCGCCGCGAGGGCAGGCCTTAAGTCGGACGCGAAGAAAATCCGCGACCTGTCTCATAAATTATACGGCGAAGCGCAACGTTCTTTGCTGATTGTTTTGCAAGGCATGGATACAAGCGGCAAGGACAGCACTACCGAAGCTATCTTTGCTTACACGCCGCCGCTTAATGTCAAAGTCGCGGCTTTTAAATCTCCGACCAAAACCGAACTCGCGCATGACTATCTCTGGCGTGTACATAATGTCTGTCCCGCCAAAGGCGAAATTACCGTATTTAACCGCAGCCATTATGAAGATGTGCTTGTCGTGAAAGTGCGCGAATTTGCGCCCGCTGACGCTGTTGAGAAGCGATACGCACAAATTAATGATTTTGAACGCCACCTCACCGAAAACGGCACGACCATCCTCAAATTCATGCTCAATATATCCTATGACGCGCAAGGCGAGCGCCTTCGCTCTCGCCTCGAAGTGCCCGGTAAACGTTGGAAGTTTAATCCAGGTGATTTGGAAGACCGCAAGCTGTGGCCTGATTTCATGAACGCCTATGAAACCATGGTGCAGCGTACATCCAGCGAACACGCGCCGTGGCACGTCATTCCGTCCGATAGCCGCACAGCCCGCAAAGCCATTATAACGGCAAAAGTGCGCGAGACCTTAGAAGCGATGAAGCCCGCCTATCCCGACCCCGGCTACCGCCTTGACGATTTCGATATTGGGTGATCCCGTTCAGGGGTGCGGCTTGCCCACCAAATCAATACAATGAGCGGAAATTGTAACGCCACGCGCACCCACAGCGCGGTTGGGCTTGCGGCGGTTTCGCCCAGCGGAATACCGGCCATGGCCATGTAAATATTAGCGGGTAGCACGGCAAGCAAATAGGGCGCGAATAGCGTTCCTGCGCGTTGGCGGTATTTTGGAATGACTATCATTATTGCCAAAATGATTTCCATAACCCCCGTTACCCAAACAATTAATTTTGGAAAAGGCAGGAGCGGCGGCACAATGGCGGCAAACATATCATCTTGCACAAAATGCATAATGCCAGCGAAGATAAAGAATGCCGCAATAAGCCAGCACACCCCTGTTTTAAACTTTGTCATAGGCTCTGCTTAGGTGCGGCTTTGGCTTTGGACAAATAAAAACCTCCTGCCGCGAGGGCAGGAGGTCAAGTTTTTCATGTGCTGCGGTTAAGCGACCATCAGCATGTCAGCCTGCGGCGTCCAAACATCGTGCGCCAAAAGCATAAGCTCGCCGGAATGAAACGGCTTTTGAAGGCTTGCGGACGCGCCGAGGCGGGCCGCCTGATCAAGGAAAATATCAATATGGGCACTGCCTAATGCGGCGAGTCTGGACCCTGTCACAACAATTGCCGGCGGCGCTTTGGGGCCCATCGTAAAAAGCTTAGCGAGAACATGAAGACCGCCTTTTTTCTTGGGCACGACGAGGTCCGTCACCACAAGGTCAAAGTCTTCGTGGTCCAAATGGGCGGCGGCTTCGTCCCCGGTATGCGACAGCACAACGTCACAATTGTTAAGCTCAAAAGTTTGTTTCCAGTCTAGCGCTAGAGGCAAATTATCTTCCATAATCAAAACGCGTTTTTTCCAATTGGACATAAAATATCTCTTTATTGGGAGCTAAGCGCATTCGGCTTTAATCCATGCGGCTTACGTGGTTGTTATATCACCAATAAAACCATTTGTGGTAAACAACTGGTTAAACCAGATTAAATTTTCTTAGAACGCAAAGTCGTATATTTAGGAAGGTGCATTTTGGCACGATTTTCCTTAAACTTGTTCTGGCCATGCCGCCGCAATCTTTTTCCGTCTTTCTACTTTTTTCTTACAACTTCCTTTACCTAAGTTAACGCTAAATTAACCCTAATTTCCCCACAAGTGAGGCTGTTATTGGGCACTAAATTTTCCATTTAGGTATTATTTTCGGGAGCTGGGATATGTCAATTTTAAATCTAAGTCAGAAGCTGCGTGCAGCAAAAGCGGGCCGCGGTGCCACACAGGCAAAGGCTTCGGACCTTAAAGATGCCAAAGATTATGTTAGCGCCATGAATCAGGCTTTTATGTCCTCCTCCGAGCAGCAAAAAGCGGCCATGCGTCAATTTGAGAGCCTGTCTAAATCATTGGCAAAAATGGAAGGCACTGTAGAGCAGCTTAATCGCGCTGAGGCCGAAAATGAGGGCTTAACAAGCCGCGCCGCCGCGCTCGAAACGCAGCTCAGCGCCAAAGCGGGCGAGGCCAGCACACTTGATAAAGAACTCGCTATTGCCAAGCGCAAACTCAGAACAGCCCAAGAAGAGCTTTTGGCGCTGCGCTCCCAAATTACAGCCCGTCAAGACCGCGAGTCAGAGATTGAAGAGCAGTTTGCAAAACAGCAATCCGAACTTTCTAATCTAGCGCTCACTGCTGAAAAGCTAGAGATGTCAAATATCGAAACGGCGAGCCTGAATACAGTGCTGCAAAAAGACTTGTCTGAGGCGCTGGGTGAGTTATCGGCGCGCAAACGCAGCGTCGATGAGCTGCAGAAAAACCTCGAAGATGTGCGCGCGAAACTAAAAGCCCGTAGCAAAACGTCCGACGCAGCAATGATTGAGCTTAGCCAGCTTAAGACTGTCAACGAGACTTTAAACGAACAATATATTGAAAGCCAAGCCGCGCTTGAGACGCTTGAGTATGACGCCAAAGTTGCGCGCGCCGAGTTTGCAGATCGCCTCAAACGCCGCGACGAAGATGTGCTGAGCTATAAGAGCCAGATGGCGCAACTGGAAGCTCAGGTTCGCATTAAGGAGAGTGTAAAAGCACAGGCCGAGCATGATATTTCTGAATTGCAGCATAGCTTACGTCTGGCTAATTCGCGGGCTGAGATGGGTGAAACCCGCGCGCGCGAAAAATCTGTTGAAGCGGACACAAATGCGCAAAATGTACTCTCTATTAAAGCAGAATATGAAGCGCTCAACGTGAAATTCCTCGCTGCGCTGGACGATATTGCCGTGCTTAAGAAGCTTAATCAGGTGCAAAAAGATAAGCTGATGCGCTACGCCGCTGTCGAAACAAGCGCCTTCGTGCCTGCCGAGCCTGCTAAGGCCGAAGCGCCCAAACCAGCGAAAGCCGCGCAAGGGCCTGAAAACGGCCACGCCACGAAGAATGTCACCATCTTTAAATCACTTAAATCTGCGTCGTAATAAACGCAAACTTAGCGGCTTAACAGCTACGCGCTATCCGTCTGTCCCGTCGGCGGGCCATTAGTGAAAGAGAGTAAGGCGATAGCCCAAGAAAGAAGCAAAGGGTAATAATTAGAACAGGCCTCTAATTAAGTTTGACGCCATGATGTTGCTAGCCCTTCCGCTTTATTTTATCCCGCTCTTACTCGCTTATTATTGTGTGAAAGATGTTGGCTCTAAACTTCCGCGTATTGGTCTCATAATCTGCGCGGTTGCGGCCGCAATAATGGCTATATGGTTTGCCATTCTGTCTGGCGAGCAGATGGGTGGCCTTTTATTTGCGGCCATATTGATGGTCTTAGTGTTTCCACCGTTCTTGGTCGGGCTGGGCCTCACTTTAGGTGGGTGGTCGAAAAAGCTGAAACTTCGTAATAGAATAGGGCGCTACAGAGCTGTTTTTGCGTTTTCGATATTATTTCCCGCGTTCGGAATTGGGGGCCTTATCTTTGGCCTTATGCAGAAGGAGAAAGCCCGCGCGCAAGACATATATGATTATCAAAGCTTGACCTTAGAGGAGGTCTTGGGGCCGCATAAACTTTGGACTCCTATATCGCCACAAGTCGAGGTTTATCACAAATGTCACTTCCAAAAGCAAACGGGCGAGGCGCTTGAGGCCTGCCTCGCGAAAGAATATTCGTATGACTATAGATTTGTGGATGCGTCTGAGCGCGCAATCAACGCTCCATACCTTAATAAGTTGACTATTATGCCGAGTGCAGATGATTGTGAGAGTCATGTAATCAATAAGCGCGAATGCGTTGCGCCTAAGAAACTTCAAGATTGGTGCGTAAGGCGCGTAGAATTTGCGGATTTGATATGGTGCACGAATAGGCTTCGCTATAAGATAGTTTTTGAAGAATATTTTCCGCCTAATGAATATTCTTTAAAATTTGAAGCGAAAAGTTGGAGCGAACTCGGGCTTCCGTCCATAGGGACAGATGCGAGCGGCTCGCCTGTAACTATCATGTGCTCAACGCGTAGGGACGAAATTAACGCCTCGCGAAAGGCGAATAATTACATGGGTCGCGAAATGGGCCGTCATTGTCGTGTGAAATACTTCGTGGCGGATAAAGTTATCGTTGAAAGCACATTCAATGCATCTGGCGAAGCTCATATGACAGAGATCGCGGCCCATATTTACGAAACAGCAAACGACTTTTGGGAGGATATGGTAACTCCCGCAAAATAAAAGCCCTCCCGAGGGAGAGCTTCTAAAACCTAAATCTCGCGAGGTTTAAAGAACTTTGTTTAGTTCTGCTTCTAGCTCTGGGAGGGCTTTGAACAGGTCAGCCACAAGGCCGTAGTCTGAGACTTGGAAGATTGGGGCTTCTTCGTCCTTATTGATAGCGGCGATGACTTTACTGTCTTTCATGCCGGCCAAATGCTGTATAGCGCCTGAAATGCCAACGGCAATGTAAAGCTCTGGCGCGACGGCTTTACCCGTCTGGCCGACTTGCCAATCATTGGGCACAAAGCCCGCATCAACAGCCGCGCGTGAGGCGCCCATGGCGGCACCGAGTTTATCGGCAATACCTTCGAGCAGTTTGAAGTTCTCACCGCTGCCCATGCCGCGTCCGCCAGAGATGACGATTTTCGCGGCCGTCAGTTCAGGGCGGTCAGATTTAGATAGCTCTTCGCCGACATATTCTGATTTAAACGGGCCAGCCGGGTCAGCGAGCATTTTATCGCCTGCACTGCCGCCTTCACCTGCGGCAGCAAACGCTGTGGTGCGCACAGTCACGACTTTTTTAGAATCAGTTGACTGCACAGTCGCCATCGCGTTACCCGCATAGATCGGGCGCACGAATGTATCCGCAGATTCAACACCTGTGACAGAGCTGATTTGCTGCACGTCAAGTTTCGCGGCGACACGTGGCATGTAGTTTTTATGCGTTGTCGTATCGGGTGCGAGCACAGCGTCATAGTCTGACATGAGCGGCACGACGACAGCTTCCATCGCGTCGGCGAGCGGGCGCTCGTCGAGTTCGTCGAGAAATGCGTCGATCGGTGCGCCGAGGGTGACGGCCATCGACCGGAGTGCCATCTGTACCGACGGGCCGTCGTATGCGGCCGGGTGCGAGATGAGCGGTGAAATGTGATGCAGTCCCAGAGGATATCAACGTCGCCGCCCATTTTGCTCGCCGCTGTGACGGTTTTATGCGTTGCGTCTTTGAGGTTCGCGTTATCGTGTTCTGCAATTACGAGGATAGCCATTAGATCACTC
>CAKZTE010000142.1 GCA_937923115.1 uncultured Caulobacterales bacterium
CAGCAAGAAGACTTGTTTTTAGTCGCGCATGAAGATTTACGCCGCAGCACGCGCATTCGCGCCGTGTTTGATTTCCTTGTCGAAGCCTTCGCCAAAGATGCGAGCTTTTTCTTGAACGGCGGCGTGTCTGCTTTTGATGGTGTCGCGATGCAATGCGGCGTTAATGCCGACAACCCGGCCCATGAACATGGCCCGGTGCCCCGTGAGGAATTGCAGGCTGCCCAGTAGAGTTGGCGCTTTTGCCGTTGATTTGCGCAATATCTTTTGGCGTCAGTTTCAGCCCCTTCGGCCCCGGGTTTAAAATCGCGTTTTGGCCCATCAAATTAGGAAATAGGTTAAGCCCGCTGACCTTCGCGAAGCGCTGACCTGTACTGGCAAATTTGCGCAGAGCCTTCTCGCTAGAGAAAAGGAGCACATGCGGCACGTCTTCAACGGGTATAGCCATTAATGAGACGCCGCCGCTATTGGCTTGCTCCGCTTCGCTTTCCATTACAGGAATAAATATATCTGACGCCATAAGGCCAGCAATAAAAGCAGCGCGCATAATTGGATCGCCTGCAAGCTGCGCTGGTGTGGTGGAGCTCAGCATTTTATCAAGATCAGTGGCCATATGTTTTAGGTTTTCTCATAAGATCTACGCTTTGCCATTGCGCTTGGCGTTGGAGGCGCAGCTTTTGCGTGAACTATAGCCCTCGGAGCTTGTGCCAGTGATGCGGCCGTTACGGGCCATGCGCCGCCAGCGAAAATTCCCGCGCTTATCTTTATATATTTCCCATTTATCATCGGTGCCAAGTCCAGCGGGATTGCCATCCATACCGTGGCGATGTGCATTACTCCGGCAATCTGCTTCGGCCTTATAGCTTTCGCAGGACCGGCCCGTTATGTTTCCATTAGGTGCTGTCCTGCGCCAGCGATATAAGTCGCGTTTATCCGTGTAGATTTCCCAATTATCACCCCCGCCATCAGTCATTCTGAAGTTCCCATCCTTCTTCTTTACGTTTTACTTCCCGCGCCGCGCCGTGTACTTTTTGGGAAGCCTATAGACAGAATGTCGGAAACAATCAAATTTGAATCAAAATTGACTGTCCTGAAGTCTATGTTTTTCCCGTTGATACGGACACCATAGCGGCGCGAAGTGTGCGGTCACCAAGCTTGAAACCCGTCTGCATGACTTCAGACACGTTGCCTTTTTCTTCATCAGAGGGCACTTGCGCGACGGCTTGGTGGACATTGGGGTCAAATTTTGATCCCTTGCCAGGGACCGCTGTAATGCCGTGGCGCGCAAGCACAGCCATCAGCTCTTTCTCTGTTAGTTCAATTCCCGCAATCAGGTTTTTGGCATTCTCGCCCATCTCATCTTGGGCTTTCCCATCAATTGTCATCAGCGCACGCGAAAGATTGTCTGAAATTGACAGCACATCAACAGCGAAACGCTCAATGCCATAAGTCTTGGCGGCGGCAACTTCGCGCGCGGCGCGCTTTTTAACATTGTCGGCTTCCGCCATGGCGCGCAGCGCTTGGTCTTTCAGATTCGCGAGCTCAGTTTCAAGCTCCACAATGCGGGCTTGCGGGTCGGGCGTGTCATCTTCTGGTTCCTCGCGCATTGACGCGGCTTCTTTTTCGTTATCGATAATATCTTGAAGCGCGTCTAGCTCCGCATCGCTTGGCATGCCGTCAATATCAGGAACACTTTTATTTGCGCCGGGCATTTTAAGCGTATCGCGTTTGGTCTTTTTCTCATCGGCCATGTCGGGCTCCTTGCTTTATGTTTTCGTCGTGCCGATTAGTTTCCCAACCAGCTGCGCGGTATAATCCACAACGGGGATGACCCGTCCATAATTCAGGCGCGTGGGGCCAATGACCCCAACAGCACCAATAATTCTCTGCTGCGCGTCGCGATATGGCGCCACAACAACACTGCTACCCGACAGCGAAAACATCGGGTTTTCTGTCCCGATAAAAATTTTCACACCGTCCGCGTCTTCTGCATTATCTAGCAGCGCAATCAAGTCTTCCTTTTGTTCCAAATCGCGAAACAACAGCTGTATGCGTTCCAAATCGGTTTGCGCCTCCAGATTGTCAAGAAGCCGCGCTTGTCCGCGTACAATAAGCGCGCGCTGGCTGCGGCTACCGCCGTCCTGTGACCATGCCGCGAGGCCTTGCTCAATCAGGCTGCTGGCGGCGGCGTCAATGGCCGCGAGCCCGTCTTTAATCTCAGCCAATATATCCGCGCGCGCGTCTGATAGCTTGCGCCCTTTGAGGCGCGCCGAGAGAAAATTTCCCGCATGTTCCAGCGCGCTTGGCAAAAGGCCAGCGGGGTAAGGCATGAGGCGGTTTTCAACTTGGCCGTCAGCATAAACAATCACGACAAGCGTTTGCTCGCCGTCCAGATTGACAAATTCGACATGGCGCACAGGCTTGGCTGTATCGCGTTCGGGCGTTAAGACGAGCCCCGCCCCGCCCGCCAGCCCCGCCAGTAGGCTGGACGCTTGTTCTAAGACAGCCGTGGGGCCGCCGCGATTATCATCGCCGCGCGATAGCTGCCGCTCAAGCGCGCTTTGCTCTGACGGGCTTAAATCCCCGAGCTCTAAAAGCCCGTCAACGAAAAGCCGCAAACCCAATTGTGTCGGGATGCGGCCTGCGCTGACATGGGGGGCAGCCAGCAATCCGTAGCGGGTTAAATCCGCCATTGTATTGCGAATAGTTGCGGGCGAGAGGGTGCGTCCGCCAGAGAGTGCCAGGGTGCGCGAGCCAATCGGCTGCCCTGTTTCTAGATAGCTTTGCACGATGTCTTTAAAGACAGCCCGCGCGCGCGCGTCCATATCAGAGAGATTGAGCTGTGCGCTAAGCAGTGACATAGGTTGTATGTGGCGGCAGACGCGCAAATTTTCAAGTCAGATTGACTCTTTTTGACTCGCGTAAAGCCTGCCGCTCCGCTAGGCCACGGCCAGACTACACTGAAAATGAATTGCCAAAGAAAAGAGACAAACCATGCGCCCAGAAAACCGTGACCGCAACGCCCTCCGCCCTATCAGCTTTGAAGTCGGCGCGAGCAAATATGCCGAAGGGTCTTGTCTTGTAAAGTTTGGCGCAACGCATGTCCTTTGCACGGCGTCTGTCGATGAAAATGTCCCGCGCTGGATGAAGGGCAAAGGCAAAGGCTGGGTGACGGCGGAATATGGTATGCTGCCACGTGCCACTCACAGCCGTAACTCACGCGAAGCTGCGCGCGGCAAACAGGGCGGACGCACCGTTGAAATTCAGCGCCTGATCGGGCGTTCTTTGCGCGCAGCGGTCAATCTCGAGCAGCTGGGCGAGCGCCAAATAATTGTTGATTGCGACGTGATGCAGGCGGATGGCGGCACACGCACAGCGTCCATCACAGGCGCTTGGGTTGCGCTCATGCAGGCTTGCGAAAAGCTCGTGGCGGAAGGCAAGATTAAAACCAATCCTGTCACGGATCACATGGCCGCCGTGTCCTGCGGTATTGTTGATGGTGAATGCCGTCTTGATTTGGAATATGTCGAAGACAGCGCGGCGCAAGCCGATGCTAATTTCGTGCTGACACAATCAGGCGGTGTAATTGAAGTGCAAGCGTCTGCAGAAGACACGCCATTCACAGCCGAGGAAATGGCAGAGCTTATGCGCCTTGCCAGTAAAGGCATCACTGAGCTCTGCGCTTTGCAAAAAGACGCGCTTGCGGCGGCGTCCTAACGGGCCTTGCCAAGAGGCTGGTAAAGGTTAAAGGGCTCGTAAAAGGTCTTGTAATCTTGCTTCTCTTTCCCATTTGGCGTCTATGACCGATATACACTCAATCAAAGCTCCTTTCACGGAAAATCAAGTCACTGTTTTTCAACTCGATGGGCAGTCCGTTCGCGGGCGCTCTGTGCAGATTGGCAGTGAGCTTGAGCGCGCGATTAACGCGGGCAGCAAGACGCCCCGCTATCCCGACGTCGTGGCGCGCCTGCTGGGCGAAGCGATGATGATTGGCGCGCTTGTCGCGCGCGCGCTCAAATTTGACGGCCGACTTGTGGTGCAATGCCACGGCACAAATGACGGGGCGATATCGCTGCTAATGGCGGACTGCACCACCGATGGCCACATACGTGGCTATGCGCGCTGGGATGAAGACACGCTAAAAGAGATAGAAGCCGACAACCGAAACCCAGGCGCGCAGACACTTTTGGGCGGCGGGACCTTTTCTATGACCATCGACCAAGGCCCCGATATGGACCAATATCAAGGGCTAGCTGCAATTGAAGGCGAAAGCCTATCGGTCTGCGCGGAGCATTATTTCGCCCAATCAGAACAAGTGCCCACCAAGGTGCATTTGGCCTGCGGACAGGTTCAAATGCCCGGCGGTAAAATGGAATGGCGCGGCGGCGGCATGATGCTGCAACGTATTGCGCAGGACACAGCGCGCGCAGCAACTGAGGATGATTGGCTCACGGCGCAGTCCCTGTTCAAAACGCTGTCAGATGCCGAGCTTATTGATCCTGACTTGCCGCAAGAAGAACTACTGTATCGCCTGTTCCACGAGGGCGGCGTGCGCGTGATTGAAACCATGCCTGTCGATGCCAATTGTCGCTGCTCGCGTGAGCGTTTGCTTGACGCCATGGAAGGCTTTCAGCCCGAAGCGCTCTTCGAAATGGCAGAAGACGGGGTGATTACGGCTAATTGTGAGTTTTGCGCAGGCCGTTATGAATTCGAATTGGAAAAACTGCTGGGCTCGGCGGGAAGGCGTACACCGAAAGAGGGTTAGGCCGCTTGAGGGCGCGTTTCTATTTGATTGTCTTCGGCCTTGTTTGCCCGCTTTCAGAGGGCTCGGCGAGCCGAACGGTTAGGTCTTTGATATTCCGTCTAAGTGTGAGCGAGCTTTTGAATGACCTTCGGCACTTATTTTTCCTGCCTTCGGCAGGTTGGGCGAATTGCGGATTACGACTTGAAAGAACACATTAAGGGTGTGTGTTTTTCAAATCTTGTTTCGAAGAGACGCAATTCACCCTCTCCAAAACCCAGGCATGATAACAACAAGCGCGGTGACAATCTCTAGGCGGCCAACGATCATGGCCGTCATGAGCACCCATTTCGCGGCGCTTGGCAGCTCTTGATAGGTTCCTGATGGGCCGATAATGTCGCCGAGGCCGGGGCCGACATTAGCAACAGCGCTGCCTGCGCCGGACCAAGCTGTGACGGGGTCAAGACCGATGAGTGAGAGCAATATGGCTGTCACGGCAAAGGTAGCGAAAAAAAGAAAGAAGAAGCTCATCACAGAGAAAACAACCTGCTCGGGCAGGGGTTTGCCGCCGTAGCGCATTGGCGAAATCGCGTGCTGTTTAGGCATGCGAAACAGATAGGATTTAAGCGCCTCAAAGGCGACTTGATAGCGAAATATTTTGACAGAGCAGGCCGTCGAGCCCGCGCAGCCGCCCACAAACATAAAGACAAAAAACAGGCCAATCGCGAAAGGCCCCCATGTCTGGTAATCGGTTGTGGCATAGCCTGTGCCTGTGACAATCGAGACCGTGTTAAAGGTCGCGAGCCGCAGCGCGCGCATATTCTCCATATCCGACGTTACAGTGAGCCCGATTGTGACCACGGCGATTAAGGTTAGCAAAACAATGATAAAGGCGCGCACTTGCGGGTCTTTAAACGGGGCGGTGAGCGCGCCGCTGCCCATGGCCAGATAAACACCAAACGGTAAGGCGCCTAGCATCATGAACGCGACGCAGACAATATCGGCGCCGCCGTCCATAAACCCGCCCATGGACAGATCCGATGTGGAATAACCGCCCGTCGCCACCGTGGTCATGGCGTGGGCCGCAGCGTCAAAGCCGCTCATGCCAGCCATCATATATCCAATCGCGCAGGCCAGCGTAAGGATAACATAAATCAGGCCAATGCCTTTGGCGATTGAGGCGGCGCGCGGCAGGATTTTTTCGCCCATATCGGAGGACTCGAGACGAAACAGCTGCATCCCGCCAACCTTTAGCATCGGAAGAACCGCCATGGCCGTGACAACAATACCCACGCCGCCAATCCATTGAAGTATGGCCCGCCACAGCAAGACGCCCTTGGGCATATCGTCAAGCCCTGTCAAAATCGTTGCGCCCGTTGTGGTGATGCCGCTAGTGGCTTCGAACATGGCGTCCGTAAAGGACAGCTTCATGGGGTCCATTAAAAATGGAATAGCGGCAAAAAAGGACAGCATAACCCAGCTCAAGACGGTCAAAAGAAAGGCGCCGCGCGCGCCTAAATTAGGATTGGGCGTATAGGCAGAGACGGCCATAACCGCGCCCATCATAGTGGTGAGTATGGCGGACAGGCCAAAGGTCTGCCAGCTACGGTCACCAAAACGGTAGTCAACAACCATCGGCGCGAACATCATCACGCCAAGGGCAGCCACCATCAGGCCGACGACAAAAAATACGGGTCGCAAATCAATCACGCTTTGCCTTAGCCCAAGTGCGGGGTCTTGTCAGCAGGGAGTTGGGTTAGGTGATTTTCAAGTAACTGAACTCTGAGGCGTGATATTCATCACGGATTTGTTCCAAAATTTCCATATTATAACATTATAAAATGGAACCGTTGCTTACCGCACCCAGCCTATCCAAGATTTCCCTAATAACACATTCCGCACCGACTTCTAGGACGTCATTGATGGTGTGCTTAACAGACAGATCGTGCTGCCCTAAGGACCGACGATGGCGATGGCCGGCGCGCTTACTAACCACCGTAAGCTTAACTCGCTATTGCGTCTTTAGGCGTGATGCTGGATTGCTCTCTTTATGCTGGCGGTAAGCTGCGCTGGGTTTAAAGGCTTGGGCAAAATCACTGACTGATCAAACTCTGCTATGGTTTTAAGTTTCTCACTTTTCCCCGATATAGCAATGAAAGGGATTTCCCTTTCTGATAAGGTCTTTGCAACGGGTTCAGTTGTGCCCGAAATGATTTCGAAGTCGAGTGTGAACAGGTCAACATTCTTCGTTTTCGCAGCTTGCAATGCTTCGTTGAAAGCCGAAATGATATCTATCACCACGCCGCCTGCCTCCTCTACGACGTGCTGAATATCCGCCGCAATAAATGGATCGTCTTCTACGATGATAACATGAATGGTTTCGGTACTGCTCATATCTTTACAACGCCGCATAGGCCTAAGCGTTCCAGCAGAAAATCATAATTTGCATGCGGCAAAAAGTCAGCTATGTAAATTTTGGGAAGGCTCAAAACATTACACATTGTTCAAATCTACAAAAAGATTGCTGAGCACTATGTGTCTGAAAGAGTTAAAATGACAAATAGCAAAATTACTGAGAAGCTAGACCTTGGGGTGAAGATCGCAGGCCTTGGACTAGGCGAAGTCGATTATATAGCGAACACGATTACACTTGATGATCGCGCCGCCAAATTTTTTAATCTTCCTGGGAAAGTGCCAATCTCTCGCGACTTACTCCATGATCGAATTCACCCTGAGGATCGACCTGACGTAGAGCGGCAGGTCAGTTGTTTACTGTCTCCTGACGGCGAAGGATTTATCTCTGTGGTGCACCGTGTTGTTGCTGACGATCTATCCGTGAAATGGCTAAGCGCTCGAAAGCAAGTGACTTTTGAGGGCGTTTTAGAAAACGGTGATCCAAAGCCTGTTTCAGGATTGGTCGCAATATTAGATATCACTGAGTTTAAAGAAGCAGAAGCACGTATTCAATATCTCATGGGAGAAGTCGCTCATAGATCAAAGAACATGCTGAGCGTGGTTCAAGGCATTGCGAGATTAACGGCTAGAAATACTGACCCCAAAGATTTTATGGATCAATTTTCGGCGCGGCTATCTGCTCTTGGAGCCAATCAAGCCATTCTTGTCAATGATAAGTGGACGAACGTGAATATGGCCCATCTTGCTCGTACCCACATGGAGCCGTATACTTCAATCAATCAAGAAAGAGTTATATTCACTGGGCCTCACATTGTATTGAAAGAAAAGGCGGCTCAGTCGATTGGGATGGCGCTGCATGAACTTGCGACGAACGCTGTTAAATACGGCGCGCTTTCCAACTCTGACGGAACAGTAAATGTTACTTGGAGACTTGAGGGTAACCGGGGCAAGGAATTTGTTATAGAATGGACGGAGGCGGGAGGGCCATCTGTCACTGCACCCAAGCGCAAGGGGTTTGGGGAAACTGTTATCCGACAAATGGCCTCAAGTTCCGTATCCGGCACTGTGACGCTCGACTACGATCCTTCGGGAGTAAGCTGGTCGCTTAAAGCTCCGCTTGAAAACATCGCGTTATGACAAAAGGCAGGTAGAATACCATAGGCCTTAACCCGCGATTGCTCTCCAATGGTCCCGCATCAGGATCCTGCGCTGTTTTGGAAAATTAGTTTGTTGAACTCATGTTTGCCAAAGCGGTCACAAAAAGCCGCCGCCCTAGGTAAGAGAGCGGCGGCATTTGTGTTTAGCGGGGCCCACGCCTAGAAGCGGGCTTTGAAACCAACGTTGACGGCGTGTGCCTCTGTCTCGTCATTGGAGACAAGCTGCGGGGCAACGAAAGGAATGAAGCCCTTGTTGTAGACATATTCCGCGCCGACTTCGAGGAAGTCATTGATGGGATACTCAACAGACAGAGCGTGCTGTTGGTTCTTTTCAAATGTTGTGCGCGTGATTGGGTTGCCAAAATCGTCGGAGATATTACCCCATGACCCGCTGGCCGCGATGGCCATACGCTTGCCGCCGACCATTGGCTTGACACGCACCTGCGCCACGAGGACGCTAAGGTCTTCATCAAAATTGATGTTGTCATAGCTTGTGGTCGAACCTGTTGGGTCAATCAAATATTGCGGGAACGGCGTGCCGTCTGGCGTTTGCGGAATAGCGGCAGCCCAAGGCTTGAGCGTTTGCGTATATTCAACCATCGCGTCAAAGAACGGGCTGTTATATTCTGCAAAGGCGTTGACGGCGCCATTCGGTCCCTCAATCAAGTTTGCTGGCGGGGTGCCATTTTGGCGGCCCAAGAATGTATGGGCCGTAAAGTTATCGCGGTAAATTGTATCGTGAAGATAACCGCCGCCAACTGTGAACGCGCCGCCGCGAACGCCAAAGCCGTCAAGCAAAAACTCTTTTTCTGCGCTAAAGGCATAGTTGGCGATGTTGTTGTCCTCATCAGCAAAAGCCACGCGCAGCTGGCGTCCACCCGATAATGCGGAGGCAACAAATTTCCAGCCGTCTTTATAAAAACCCAGCTCAGCAACAGGCTGATCGGAGACCGCCCAGAAGTAATGCGCGCCCTCATTGTGGGTGAACGCATTATAGCTGTCAAAGTTACCAAAATCGATCGTCTTGCGACCAAAAGCAGCATAGAATGGACTGCGGTCTAGGTCACCAAAGACAACAAAGGCTTTGCGCAATTGGAACTCATCTTGGTCGCGGCCATACTCGGTCTCGCTATATTCAGCCTGCATGTAAACGGTTGACCAGTTCCCAAATGTCGAAGTGAAAGACAGGGCGGCATTGTTAATCGCAAAGACGCCGGCTTCATCGTCCGTGCCAGGCGAGAGGAAGGGGAAGCGCGAAAGAATAGGGAATTGTCCATCCATATTCGTCTTTTGATACATAAAGCCAGCCTTGATAGCGCCGCCAATATAGAGCGCATTATCAGCAAGGACGCCGCTTGAGCGGTTCGCCAGAAGGTTTAGCGCTTTTCCCGTCGTGTTTTCCTCCCAATCGAGCATGCGGGCTGAGTTGGCAACCGATGTACGCACAGACGCACCGCCGACATTAAAGTTACGATCACGGTAAAAGGATTGCGCCGCTACGGGGTCGTAATGCGCGCTGTAATCTTGGCCGTTATTCAGGCCATGCCCAAGCTGGGCGAGTTGGCTGTATTGCTGCTGCGTGTGGTCGTTATAACCTTGCAGATAAATTTGGGCTTGCGGCGTTTGCGCGGCGCGCACGTCGTGGCTGTGCGAGTAACCGCGTAGTCCCATCTGATTTGTCTGCCCTGTGACATAGGTTGGCTGCGCAAGGCGCTGAACGCGCTGCTGAAGCTTTTGAGCTTGCCAGCCACACGGATCGCAGGACTGCTGCGAGACATATTGGCCGTGGCCGCTGTGCTGCGCGGTAAACATGCCGCGAAGACCTTGGCTGTTGTGATTGGCTGAAACAGGCACCGCAATAGCAGCGATAGCGGCAGACGATAGAGCGAGTATTTTAAGCGTAGATGTTTTCATTATCATATCCCCACAAATGATTTATGCGGTCCGCACAGTGTCAACATCGACACCGTGTTCACGGACCTTGCGGTAAAGTGTTGAGCGACCAATGCCGAGACGGCGGGCCACTTCGGACATATGTCCAGAGTAATTTTCGATTGCGAATTCAATCAAGTCGCGTTCAATTTCGACAAGGGTGCGAAGGTGCCCCTCACGGTCCAGCACATGGACAGGCTCATCCGAAGCAGGCGCTGTTAAGCTGTGCTCGGCGAGACGAAGCGTGTCTGGTGACGCGGGCGACATTAGCGGCGCAAGCCCCGAAATTTGCGGGAAGTCATGCGGCTGCAAAATATTGCCATCTGATAAAATCATGGCACGAAAAATTGCATTCTCAAGTTGGCGCACGTTACCTGGCCAATGAAAGCTGCTGAGCATATCGAGCGTTTCTTTCGCAGCGCCTTGAACAGAGAGACGTTCTTGGGCGTTGAACCGCCGGATGAAATGCTCCGTTAGCGCCGGGATGTCCGCTGCGCGGTCACGCAGACTTGGGACTTGAATTGGAAAAACGTTGAGACGGTAATACAGATCCTCACGGAACGTCCCTGCTTTTACGGCATCAGCCAAATCACGGTTTGTCGCGCTGACAATACGCACGTCCACAGACGTCGGGCGTTTCGATCCAATCGGGTCGACTTCGCCCTCTTGGAGGACGCGCAGTAGCTTAACCTGCATTTCAAGCGGAAGCTCTCCAATTTCGTCAAGGAATAGTGTGCCTGTATGGGCCTCTTGGAATTTACCAAGATGCTTTGAGTTCGCGCCTGTAAAGCTGCCCTTTTCGTGACCAAAAAGAATACTCTCGACGAGGTTTTCAGGAATAGCGCCGCAATTAACCGTAATAAAAGGCTGACCGGCTCGCTCACTTGCGCCTTGAATAGCGCGGGCGATAACTTCCTTGCCCACGCCGCTTTCGCCAGTGATAAGTATGGGGATGTTCGCCTTCGCGCCCCGTTCTCCCATAGCGATAACGCTGCGCATTGT
>CAKZTE010000143.1 GCA_937923115.1 uncultured Caulobacterales bacterium
AAAGTTTTTAAATCGCGCGCTGGCGAAACCGCCGCGTCTTCTGATGAGGCAGGGCTTTACGCCGTCAAAACAGGCGACCGCGCGGCGCGAAATTTATTTGCTTTCTCAATTATCTATCTGTTCGCTATCTTTGCCTTGCTCGCAGCAGATAAATTCATCCAACCACTTTTGTCATAGGGCCCTGATATGACTGAGAAGACATCCATAGTACATTCGCGGGAGCACCGCCAAACACCAGATCAATTTATTGAGCCCTCGCCCGAGGAGCTGAAGGCCCGGACAAAGCGAAATATTGCCATAGCGGTATCATTAGCCGCATTTATGATTTTTGTTTTTGTGACTATGGTGTCAAGAAGTAACTAATCATCTGATTTGATAGTGGAGTTGAATTAATGAGCCAGGCCTTAAACGAGACAACGAACTATAAGAAGACAGCGGGCCTCTTGGCTCTGACGGCTTTTGGTATGCTGGGTCTTGGGTTCGCTTCTAAGCCTCTCTATGACACCTTCTGTAAAATAACGGGTTACGGTGGAACACCCCAGCAAGCGGAAGTCAACACAAGCGAACTTCTTGATCGGGACATGCGAGTCAGTTTTGACTCGAATGTTTCTGCAGACTTGCCGTGGAGCTTTAAGCCAGATGTGCCCCATGTCGATGTCAAAGTCGGGCAGTCGACATTGGCGTATTACAAGGTAACAAACACATCCGATCGCCCTGTAACAGGAATTGCAACTTTTAATGTTACGCCCATTAAAGCTGCGCCTTATTTTACGAAAACAGAATGTTTTTGTTTTACCGAGCAAACGCTGCAACCTGGCCAAACAGTGGATTTCCCCGTAATTTTCTTTGTTGATTCGTTGATTGATGAAGAAAAGCGGAACGATGATGTGAAAGACATTACCTTGTCTTATACATTTTTTGAAAGCGATCAGACAGATTTGGCGGGTGGTATCTCGGCAAATACCTCAATTGGGTCGCTGAACTAAATTAAACGGGATATTTCATCCCCCTAGCGTATTGCTCCGCGCGGCACTGCCCGCTATAGCAATGAAAATATAAAGAATTCCGACTGGAGGCCACCGTGGCATCAGAAGCTGTAGAACACGACTATCATATCCTTCCGCCAAGCCCATGGCCGTTCCTCTCGGGCGTTGCTGCCATGATTTGGGGCCTGGGTATGGTCGTATTTTTTGCGGGCCTAACGCCTCGCACGGCCGAAGGCAGCATGTCTGAGTTTTTCCTTGCGCGTGGTCTCGATAACTTCCAAATGCCCCTCAAGGGTCAAGAGGCGCCTGGTGGCGGCTGGATAATCCTTCTTATAGGCGTTCTGTTTGCCTCATATGTAATGTTTGGCTGGTGGCGCGACGTGGCCCGCGAATCTGCTGCTGGCGATCATACACCCGTCGTTGATATCGGTCTTCGCTACGGCATGATCATGTTCATCATGCAAGAAGCTATGTTCTTCGTGGGTTGGTTCTGGATGTTTTTCGAAATGAAGCTTTTCCAAGGTAACCGCGCAGATTGGAACCCTGAATATACCTATGACGAGGGCTTTGGGGAATTGTCTGATTGGAGCGCTGGACAGGTCCCTAATATCGAGACGTTCGATCCTTGGCACTTGCCCCTCATCAACACACTTATTCTTCTTTTGTCTGGCACGACAGTAACATGGGCGCACCACGCTCTCATCCATGGTGACCGTAAAGGCGCGAAATGGGGTCTGTTCCTCACTGTAGCTCTTGGCCTGCTGTTTACTTACGTTCAGGGCATTGAGTATCTTCACGCCTTCCATTACCGCGGCGACGAAAGCTTCTGGCTTAACACAAATGTTTACGGTTCAGCCTTCTTCATGGCGACGGGCTTTCACGGTCTTCACGTGCTGATTGGTACAATCTTCCTATTTGTCTGCTGGATGCGCTTGATGCGCGGCGGATTACGCCCAGAGAAGCATTTCGGCCTCGAAGCGGCGGCGTGGTACTGGCACTTTGTTGACGTTGTATGGCTCTTCCTCTTTGCCTTTGTGTACGTTGTCTTCCAGTAGCTGCTCGTTTTGAGCGCCAACTCACCTGTTGAAAATGGACTTAAGGGTCTCTGTCCCGAATGCGGGGAAGGGGCCCTTTTCTCTGGCTTTTTAAAATTTGCTAATTGCTGCGAAGCCTGTGATGCAGACTACACTATTGAGGACGCAGGCGACGGCCCTGCTGTGTTTGTTATTTTTGCAATTGGCATATTCATCATTCCGCTCGCCCTCGCGTTTTCGATGATAACGAAGCTGCATATGATTTGGACGATATTGCTATTCACGCCTATCATTATACTTGTCTCGCTTTACCTCCTGCGCCTCATGCGCGGCATTATGTTCAATCTGCAATGGACCAATAATGCGATAGAACATAGGGCTGTAAAGCATCGCGCTGAGACCGTAGCCCACAGTGCGGATAAAGAAGAGACTTAAACATGCGTTTGCATTTTCGGCCCTTCCCGGGGCTAACCCTTTTTACGGTTGTATCTCTTGTAATTCTCATAGCGCTTGGCACGTGGCAGTACCAGCGTCTACAGTGGAAAACCGCGCTTCTGGCTGAGGTTAACCAAGCTGTGACTGCGCCGCCGCTAACGTCTTTACGTGATGTCGAACGCGCTCTCACGGTGTCGACCCCCGTTGATTTTCGGCGCGTTGAGTTTGAAGCTCAGATTATCGAAGGGCAATCGCCATATCTTGTTTATTCGCGAGACAAGATGGAATTGAAATGGCGGCCATTTTATGCCGCTAGAGATAGCGGAGAGACGTCATTGGGAACGCGCAGCTATATTGCTTTATCGCCCGTTCCAGACTCAGGTCGAGATAATATTCAGCCTCGCAATCGCGACAGTTTAAACCTTGCGGGTTACGTCCGAACATGGCGCAGACCTGAGCGGGGCAGTACAAAAAGCACACCAGAGCTGAACCGCTGGTTTGGTTTTGACCCACTCCGCGAAACTGCGCCTTGGGCTGACGGGCGAAATCAGACCTTCGCTGCTAATCCGATTGACACGCGGTTTTATATTGATGTTGTCGAGGGCGAGACATCAGCTGACACTTTACCTATTAAGCGTCCGGAAATTCGAAATAATCATTTCGATTATATGCTGACATGGTATGGTCTTGCGGTGGCGCTCTTCATTATTTATCTCATCTTGCATGTGCAGAGAGGTCGCCTTGGATACAAAAAGGCGTAACGCACGTGGCGAATATAAATTCACAGCTTCAAGGACGCACGCCGCGCGGCAACGTAATTCTGCGTCACCCCAAATGGGCGGATTATGACGATTGGGTGGAGCTGCGGCGCAGTAATAAAGACTTTCTTTCGCCATGGGAGCCGCTTTGGGATGATAATCATCTCACGCGGCCTAGTTACCGCGCGCGGTTAACGCGGTTTAAGAAAATGGTTGCCCATGACGAGGGCTATCCGTTTCATATCTTCCAAGAGACGGATAAGAAAATCATTGGCGCCTGCAACATCACCCATATTGAACGAGGTATAAGTCAGAGCGCGCAGCTGGGCTATTGGGTCGGAGAGCAATATGCGCGCCAAGGCTATGCCCGTGCCTCTGTCCGCGCCGCGTGCCAGTTTTGTTTTGATGAACTTGGTCTGCACAGGATTGAGGCGGCTGTCAGGCCCGAAAACATGCCCTCAATTTTATTACTTGAGTCGCAAGGATTTATGCGTGAAGGTGTTTCGCGCGGTTATCTAAAGATTAATGGACAATGGCATGATCATGTAATCTATGCGCGGCTTGCGAGCGATCACTATGCTTGAGTGTTCCAGCTTTCATATTCTAAAACATCTGGCCATTCGCCCTTTGAACCCGCCCACTTATTCTCGATGAACGACGTCCACGGCTGCTTAACGTCGTCAATAAGCAATCTAGATTTGACCGTCATTAGGCCTGAGCGCCACTGAACCTTCAGATTTAACTCGCCGCTTGAGTCCAAAATCGTGTCTTCAAAGACTGTTCGCCAACGCAGAACGCGAAGTTTGACATCTATGCGGTTTCGAACGCGATCTCCATTAATGGTAATTTTTTCTTGAGAGTAGTAAGGGCTTAGGGTCCAAGCGTTCTCAATAATTATTTGGTAATTCCCGCGTTCGTACATCCATCTTTGGATATTCATGTCTATTAATTTTTTAGCCATAAGATGACCTGTATTAAGCTGATCCGCCCGTTGCGCTGAGCATTTCTGGCGTCACGCCAATTTTGGCGAGGGCTTTGGTCCATTTGCTGTCCATGTCTGTATCAAATATCAAGGCTTCGTCACCCTCAACGACAAGCCAAGCGTTGTTTTGAAGCTCGCTTTCAAGCTGCCCATCAGACCACCCTGCATATCCCACGGCCAGAACGGCTTTGTGGGGCGCATGATCAGCCACTAGCGACTCCAGTACATCCTTGGTGGACGTCATCATCAATGTATCGGACAATTTCAGAGAATTGTTGATGTTCGTGAAGTCGGGCGAGTGAAGGACAAAGCCGCGATTGGTATCGACGGGGCCGCCTGATAGGACAGGGCTATCCGCGACTTTGACATCGCCCTTTATGCCAATGTGGTTTAACATTTTTGATAATGGCATTTCTTTGGTTTTATTGATAACCAATCCCATGGCGCCGTCTTTGTCATGATTGCAGACATATATCACAGCACGCGCAAAACGGGGGTCGCGCATTTGTGGTGTAGCAACAAGGAACTTACCTCCTAATTGGCCGCCATCATTAATTACAATTGGGTCTGAACTACTCATAGTCATTAGATGAGGGCTAGGACGAAAACTTCAAGGTCTATCTTGCAACCTTGCCGCTTAGCCCCCATGTTTAATAGAATATAACTTTAATACTGGAGAGACCATGACAATCAAAGTTGGTGATAAGCTTCCCGAGGCAACCTTTATGACAATGGGGGCAGACGGCCCTATGCCTGTCACAACATCAGACGTTTTTGGCGGTAAACGCGTGGCGTTATTTGCTGTGCCAGGGGCTTTCACGCCGACCTGTTCAGCGAAACATCTGCCTGGGTTCAAAGACAATGCAGCAGCGTTCAAAGCTAAAGGCGTAGACGCAATTGCTTGTACCTCTGTCAATGATGTGTTCGTCATGGGCGCATGGGGCAAAGACCAAGGCGTGAGCGATGAGATGCAGATGCTCGCGGACGGCAACGGTGATTTTGCCAAGGACATTGGTCTAGAGCTTGATGCCAGCGGCTTTGGCATGGGGGCGCGAAGCCAACGTTATGCAATGGTTGTCAAAGACGGCGTTGTTGAAAGTCTTCATGTTGAAGACGGCGGAGAATTCAAAGTCTCGTCAGCTGAATACCTTCTCGACCATATGTAATATGCTCGCCCCGCTCGCGCGGGGCGTTTGATTTTTAATAATATAAAGTCCCGAGGCGGGGCTATACAGAGGGGAAAGTCTATGGACGCCAGCAATATCATTTTCGTTATTTTAGTTTTATTCGCACTTGTTCTTGCAATTAAAACGGTTGTTGTTGTGCCTCAAGGCGAAGAATATACGCTGGAGCGCTTTGGTCGATATGTGAAAACACTAAAACCTGGCTTGACGTTTATTACCCCGTTTCTTGATACGGTTGGCATCAAGATGGATATGCGCGAACGCGTTGTTGACGTTCCAAGCCAAGACGTGATTACCAAAGACAACGTAATGGTAACTGCCGACGCCGTTATCTTTATCCAAGTCATTGATGTGCGCCGCGCCGCCTATGAGGTAACAAACCTTGAGAACGCGATTCAAAACCTCTGTCTGACGAATGTACGAACCGTGGTTGGGTCAATGGACTTGGACGAAGTGCTTTCTCGCCGCGACGAAATCAATGCGCGTCTTTTGACGGTAATCGATTCGGCTACGGATAGTTGGGGCACGAAAGTTACGCGTATCGAGATTAAAGATCTCTCGCCGCCGCATGACATTACCCAAGCTATGAACAAGCAAATGAAAGCCGAACGCGAGAAGCGCTCTGAAATCCTACTCGCGGAAGGTATGAAACAGTCCTCTATCTTAAAAGCCGAAGGCGAAAAGGAAGCCGCTATTCGCGAAGCCGAGGGCCGCAAAGAATCTGCTTTCCTTGACGCCGAAGCGCGCGAGCGTGAAGCCTCTGCTGAGGCCGCCGCTACGCAAATGGTGAGCCAAGCGATTGCCAAAGGTGACGTAAACGCGATTAACTACTTCGTTGCACAGGAATATGTGAAAGCTTTTGAAAGCCTCGCGAAATCGCCCAATATGAAAACCATCATCGTTCCCGCAGAGCTATCGAGCCTCGCGGCAACGGTCGGCGGTATTTCGGGTCTGCTCGAAGCTGGTAAGATCAAGAAATAGAGCTAAGCAAGGAAGGGCAAATTATGGAAGACTCACCAAATGCTGTGATTGCCATGCTGCAAAGTATGACAGGGACAAAGTGGATTATCATCGGTGTTCTGCTGCTCGTGCTCGAACTGATTACGGGCACCACCTACATACTGTGGCCTGCGGCTGCGGCGCTCTTTGTCGGAATTGTGACATTCATATTGCCGCTGTCATGGGAAATGCAATTTCTCATTTTCTTCCTCGCCTCGGCAGTTCTGCTGTTTTGGGGACATAAATATCTTCGCCCCAAAATGAAGGGCGGCGAGCCGTCAGACCTCAACGATCGCGCCCGCGCCATGGTCGGCACGCGCGTGAAAGCCATTGCCGATTTTGAAACAGGCCAAGGCCGCGTGCAAATTGGCGACAGCCAATGGCGCGCCCGCGTCGATGGCGGCACAGCCGCCGCCGGTCAAGAGCTTCGCGTCCTGAGGGTGGAAGGAACGACGCTGGTGTGTGAGGCTGTTTAGGCTTGTATTCGCTGCACGGACTTATTGGGCGGCGCGGGTTTTGGCTAAACCGTGAGGGGCAAATTCTGTTTCAGACTCGTCATAAGCTCGGTCTTTTTCCAAACTCATTTGTGAAAATATCTGGCGTAGATTTTAGAATTAATCTCGCCAACCTGCTGGGCGATAAATGGAATATCAGAAAAAATGGCGACGTGATTGGCCAATTAGATTTTTCGCATTATCAATATTCTGTCATAGCGCTAAACCGTCTTGACGGCGGTGTCGATAAATTTCGTTTGGATGAGGATGGTTATTCGCAAGTCTTTATTTTGACGGGCAAGTCTGGCGCGTTGATGCGGTTTAAGCGATCTATAAATCCGTTAAGAATTGATGATAAATATGATGTGGAGCTCTTATTAGATATCTATCCCGAAACTGTTTTGATTGAACTCATATTTTATGCGGGGGAAATTTTGTTTCGTAAAACGAATCCTGACGCTTCCCCAATTTAACATCCGATTCAAAGCCTCCCATATCTGCTGGAACTTGTAATCGACCTCCTTTATAACGGACCCATGCCCAGATTACCCCCGCTTTCCAATAAGACATTTCCTTCTGTTCGTGTCTGGGACAGCCCCACACATGACCAGTTTTGGAGCGAGATCTATCCGCTCGGCGAGCCTGCCATTTTGCGCGGTCATTGCGCCGACTGGGAGGCCTCGAAGATGGATGGGTCAGAAAATAAAGCCTTCGCGACTTACCTCCATAGTAGCGGCCCTAATAGCGACGTAAGTGCTTTTGTTGGGCGCGGCGATATAGGCGGGCGTTTTTTTTATAATGAAGACTTAAGCGGTTTCAACTTTGACCGCGTAAGTGTCCCGTTCTCGGCGTTCCTGACAAAGCTGCTAAACATTGAACGCGAACAGGAGGCTGTAAGCATCTACGTCGGCGCAACCAATGTGCACGATCTTATTCCGCGCTTTGATGGCGGTAATCAATCGCTATTGCCGCCAGAGGGGACGCCGCCGCTTGCTTGGATTGGGAATGCGTCGCGCGTTGCGCCGCATTTTGATACATCGGACAACATTGCCTGCGTTGTTCGAGGGGCGCGTACGTTTCTTCTCTATCCGCCAGAGCAAGTAGCTAATCTCTACATCGGACCGCTTGACCATAATATGGCAGGACAGCCTGCAAGTCTTGTCGATCCGCGCGCGCCGGACCTCGCAGCCTATCCGAAATATGCTCAAGCGGAGGCGGCGGCAATTATCGCAGAGCTGCAGCCCGGGGACGCGATTTTTATACCGGCCCTTTGGTGGCATTATGTGGAAAGCTATGCGCCGTTTTCCATGCTTATAAATTATTGGTGGAGCCAACCTAGCACGGGCCATGGGCTAGGTAGTCTCGCGCATGCTGTGATGGCGCTACGCGAGCTTCCCGAAAATCAGCGCAAAGCTTGGCAGGTCATGTTTGATCATTACGTTTTTAATGCGGATGCTTCCAAGGCTGCTGAGCATATCCCCGCCGAGCTCCAAGGAATTCTGGCATCGCCCTCGCCAGAGCGGGATCATAAAATCAAAAGCTTCTTACAAATGATTTTGCGCTGATAGGTGAATTCATTTACAGAGACGCCATAAAAAAGCCCCGCCTAAACGGGGCTGAATTATTTGGTAAAGGTAAAGGCAGGCTTACTTAGAGGGTCCGCCCGTTTTCTTAGGGCCGTTTCCTGGCTTCGACTCGACGATATAAGCATTGAGGATATATTGTCCTAAACGAATATCGCGTTCAGTTTCTTCACCAAACAACGAAAGCGGTACGAGCTCTGGAACGCCGTCGCCCGTGATGTCAAAGTTGACTTCTGCTGGCGCGTCTGCTTGCAGCACGTAAGTCCCTGTTTTAGGCAACACAACGTCAAGCATGAAGGCATCAAAGCTTTCGAACTCGTCATTGTTACGCGCGACCTCTGTGAGTGTGCCGCGTTTGTTATCCTTATGGAACAAAATCACGCGGCCAAACAAACCATCAAAATCTGCGAAAAAGCTAGACTCTACGTTTGATATCATTTCAGCATTAAAGATCTCGCCGGCTTGTCCCTGAAAGGTAAGGGTATCGACTTCGCCAAGCTCTTCGATTGTGCCTTCAACGACGATGTTGCGCACGTCAATGCGTCCATCAGCATTGTCACCCTCTAGGATGGTATTAACGACCTGCAGCTTCTTCAGCTTCGCTTGGCCGCTATTGGCCTGCTCGTCTGTTACAAAACGCCCGCGCTCATTAATCGCAAGCTTGATAGCTGAGCGTTCTGAGAAGAAACGGTTTGCTCCGCCTGAACCCGCAAGGCTAAGGCCAGAGCTTGCGCCTGATGCCATAAGGTGTAGCGTCGTTTCGTCAGCGTCTTGCGGACCTGCATAAACAGGGAAGAATGCTGCAGGTTCTGGCGTGCCAGTTGACGGCAGACCGCCGCCGATGGGGCCGTAAGCGTCATAGTGGCGAAGTCCAAGGCCGTGGCCAAGTTCATGCGCGCCAGTGTTTGCAGATTGATTGACAATCGCAATCGAGAGGGCTTCCTCGGCGGTAACGCCCGTGTCGGGTCCGCCTGGTCCGTCTTCGTCGACATCAATGCCGCTGAAGAGCTGAATAATGCCGCCTGGAGGAAATCCGAAGATGGGGTCAAGAAAGTTTAGCGCCGTCCAAAAGTTCGCATCATTTATCGCTACGATTGAGCGGTTATCATTGCCAAAATCAATTTCGCCTGCCGACCCGAACAAAATGCCGCCATTGGGTAGGATGCCAGCCGTACCTTGGCCAGGGTTGTCATTGGAGTTATATTGTAGCGTAACGTAGTCGCCGCTTGTCGGTTCATCAAATACAAATTCGAAATTAAAAGGCGCGTAATCGGCTTCGATGCGCGCTTTAATCTCCTCTTTTTCGGCATCAGTATATACATGATCTGGTAAAGTGAACGACACACCGAATAGAGTGCCTGAGAATTCTGGGTTGCCTGTTTCAAAATCAAGATACAGTTTGCGGGCTATTAAGGCCAAGACCTAATCCTAGTCCAATACCTGCGGGGCCGTTTGCGCCTTCAGGTGATCCGCCTGCGCCCGCGCGTGTCTTCTCGCGCATGAAGCCAACCAAATCTTCCGCAGATGAAAACGTCGGGAAGTTACACTCACTCAGGCAGTCATTCATGACCATCACGCCATCATGGGGTGATGCGGACGTCTGCGCGGAGGCGGGCATTGTTATGCCGGTAAAAACTAAGGTGATAATAGCTGCTGATGTAAGATATTTTCTAAAACTCATGAAGGTCTCCAGATACAAAGAATCACTAACCGCCCGTGGGAATGGGGGCCGAATTCAAAACTGTAATAAAGGCAGTAGCGCTGAAATCACTGTAACTGAGTTTTTTGTTAATAGGGAGGCGTGTAAAACTTAAGTTCGCGGTTCTTTCGGCGTTCTATCCTTCATTTCTGGGGATAGTTGGAATTTTTTCCCGAAGGTCGCAATCTAGCGCATCGCCAAGATCTTATTGACTCTTGATTTCTTCCACGCCCATGCGGGCAAGCTCGTCCGCACGTTCATTGCCGTCAACACCCGCGTGGCCCTTGACCCATTTCCATTCCACGGTGAACTTTGAATTTAATTCGTCGAGCTCTTTCCAAAGGTCGACATTTTTTACGGCTTTTTTTGCGCTGTTTTTCCAGCCGCGTTTTTTCCAGCCATGTATCCATTCCGTTATGCCCTTAAGAACATAAGTGCTGTCGGTCCAAAGCGTAATCTCGCCTTTGAACTTCGGATTGACCGCCTTCAGCGCCTCTATAGTGGCCATCATCTCCATGCGGTTATTAGTCGTGTCGGCTTCCCCGCCGTAGAAGACTTGCTCTTTGTCGCCAAATTGCATGAAGACGCCCCAGCCGCCGGGCCCAGGATTACCCGAGCACGCGCCGTCCGTGTAGATGACAAGTGACTTCGCGGACGCGGCGCGCGGCATATTATTCTCGCAGCATTTTGGGGAGGCGGAAAATAACCTTCTCCTCCGTTACAACGACTTCTTCTATGGATATTGTATATTTGGATTTGAGCGCAGCTAACACTCCGTCTGTCAGATATTCAGGCGCGCTTGCGCCGGCTGACAGACCTATGGTTTTGGCTTTGGCTATGCGGTCCCAGTCGATGCTATCCGCGCTAGAGATGAGCATGGCGTCATTGGCACCTGCTTTCGCGCCAACCTCAACCAGCCGTTTAGAGTTTGATGAGGCGACGGAGCCGATAACAAGCAGCAGATCACATTTCTCAGCAATCGCTTTTACGGCCATTTGGCGATTTGTTGTGGCGTAGCAAATGTCTTCTTTGTAGGGCAAGGCGATGGACGGAAAACGCTCGCGCAATATGTCTATCACGCCTTGCGTATCATCAACAGACAAGGTGGTTTGGGTCACAAGGGCTAGGTTTTCTGGATTAGGCGGTGAGAGCTGACTGGCCTGTTGCTCGGTCTCAACAAGCGTAATTGCCCCCTCGGGTAATTGGCCCATTGTGCCGATGACTTCGGGGTGACCCGCATGGCCAATCATCAAAATGTGGTGGCCATTGGCGTGGTGGCGCTCGGCCTCTATGTGGACTTTGGAGACAAGCGGGCAGGTCGCATCTAGCACGGTCATATCACGGGCTTGCGCGGCGGCAGGGACTGATTTGGGAACGCCGTGGGCTGAGAACACAACAGGACGATCATCGGGGCAGTCGTCCAATTCCTCGACAAATACTGCGCCAAGACCTTTTAGTCTGTTCACCACATGGCGATTATGCACGATTTCGTGGCGGACATAGACAGGCGCGCCAAATTTCTTAAGCGATTCCTCTACAATCAAAATGGCACGGTCAACACCGGCGCAAAATCCGCGCGGGGCCGCCAATAGCACTGTTTTGCTGTCTAAAGCCTTGTCGGCAGCATGGGTAAGCGTTGACGCATCCATTAAATTCTCCTCATGCAGGCGCCATAAAGCTGCGCGGGTGTTGCGAGCAGGCGCGTTACCCGATAAGACCTAGCAAAACTCGCCGTATGAGGCTAGCGTTGAGCGCTGCGAAATTACGGCAAATTGCCACCATCGCCAAGATGGGGCTATCTAAAGGAATGACCATGCGCGGATTGATGAAAACCACTGCTGCAACTGTCTTAATGGCCGCCCTCGCTTTGGGAGGGTGCCGTTCCACGCAAGAGGTGCTAGAAATTGGCGCGGCGGCTGAGAGCAATCCTGGACCGTGCCCGCGGGCATTCGCTCTTTATGACGCTGCGCGCATCGCAGAATTTCGCGGTGGGCAAGAGCGCTTCGCCAATGTCGGTTTTACGGGCGAGATCGCTAATGTGCGCAGCCTTTGCCGCTATTATGGCACGCAGCCGATTACGGGCGATATTGAGATTGTTTTTGATTTAGGCCGCGGCCCTGCAGCAAAGCAGTCTACAGCGACCTATGAATATTTCGTGGCGTTAACCCGTAAGAATATTGCGGTGATGAACAAGCAGGTCTTCCCGCTGCAAGTCACATTTCCCGCAGGCAAAGACCGCGTCCGCGTCGTTGAGAAAGTGGATGAATATGTCATTCCGCGTGCCGACGAAGGCACATCGGGCGAAAACTTTGAAATCATTGTTGGCTTCGTTGTCACCGATGCGCAGCGTGCATTTAACGCCGAGGGCAAGCGCTTTCGCGTCTCGGCGGGTCAATAATCACAACCCCACAGGTTTCCACCATGGCGTCTATTCTTTCTGTGCTTGACAGCGCAACGCGGGCCGTTTTCGAAGATATGGGATTTCCCGCTGATATCGGCAGCACGCGCGAATCCGACCGTCCAGATATGGCGCCTTTCCAGTGTAATGGCGCCATGGCAGCGGCGGGCATGGCTAAGAAACGCGGCGAGAAAGTTAATCCGCGCGACATTGCGGCTCAAGTTGTAGAGCGGCTCTCTGCTAATGCTGCAATTGAAAAACTCGATATTGCCGGACCTGGCTTCATTAATATCCATCCTACGGCGGCCGCAATGTCAGAGCGCGCCGCAGAGCTGATCGACAGTAAAAACTGCGGCATCGTGCAAGAAACGCCCAAGACAATTGTTGTGGATTACGGAGGGGCGAATGTGGCAAAGCCCATGCACGTTGGACATTTGCGCTCTGCGGTGATTGGCGAGTCGATAAAACGTCTGCTGCGGGCCCAAGGCAATACCGTCATTGGCGATGTACATATGGGCGATTGGGGGCTGCAGATGGGGCACCTCATATCCGAGCTCGAAATAGAACAGCCGAGCCTGCCATATTTTGACGTTAAGAAAACATCAGACTTTCCAACTGAATCGCCCGTCACAATGGACGATTTGGCGCGGCTTTATCCCAAAGCCAGCAATGCGGCAAAGGATAATGAAGACCGCATGGAGGTCTCGCGTTCGGCTACGGCGGAGCTTCAAATGGGGCGTCCTGGCTACACAGCTTTGCTAAACCATTTTATTGATGTGTCTGTTGCGGCGCTCAAAATCGGTTATGGCAATTTAGGCGTCGAATTTGATTTATGGAAAGGCGAAGCCTGCGTTGACCCGCTCATTCCTGATATGATTGAGGAGCTGCGCAATAAGGGTATTGCCGAGGAAGATGACGGCGCGCTGATTATTCGCGTCGAGGAAGAGGGAGAGAAAACTGATGTTCCGCCTGTTATGCTCCTCGCGAGTTCTGGGGCTGTTCTTTATCACACGACTGATTTGGCCACGCTTGTAGACCGTAAAGCCGATCCCAACCCTGACCGCATTGTTTATGTTGTTGATCAACGCCAGGCGCTTCATTTTGAACAAGTCTTCCGCGCCGCCGTCAAAGCGGGCTGGTATGAACGCGAGCAGCTGTTTCACGCAGGCTTTGGCACGATGAACGGAGCTGACGGTAAGCCGTTCAAGACGCGCGAAGGCGGCGTGCTTCGCCTTGAAGACCTACTGAAAATTATGAATGAGGCGGCCGCTAAGCGCTTGTCTGAGTCAGGTATTGGCGCAGATTTTGAGCCCGAAGAACTTACAGAGATTGCCCGCAAAGTTGGTCTTGCCGCGCTTAAATTTGCTGATTTGCAAAACCAGCGCATGACCAATTATGTTTTTGACCCAGATCGCTTTACGGCCTTTGAAGGCAAAACAGGACCTTATCTTTTATATGCTGCGGTGCGGATAAAGTCGCTTTTGCGCAAAGCCTCAGATCACGGCGCGAAATTTGGCATTATAAACGCGGCTGAACCAGCAGAGCAGCAGCTTATCCTTGCGCTTGATGCTTTTGGCCGCGCTGTAGCGTCATCGGCTGAGAAATACGCGCCGCATATTTTGTGCGAGCATATTTACCGCGTCGCTCAGAGCTTCTCGCGCTTTTATTCTGATTGTCCGATTATGGTTGAGGGCACGCCAGAAGACCTGCGTGCCTCGCGCCTATCACTCGCCAAGTTGACATTGACGCAGCTTGAAATGGGACTCGATTTATTGGGGATTGAAACGCCAGAAAGAATGTAGCCTAGCGCTGAATTTGGCCTGGGGGTTGATAAGCCTGCGCGACTTGCTGCTGCTGATGATGCACCGGATTGGCGGGCTGAGCTATTTGCGGAGCAGCTTGTCGCGGCACAGCTGCTTGAACGGGCGCAGCTTGCGGCTGCGGCGCGCGTGGTTCGGGAAGGGGCGTTTGCTTAAACCCAGGCTGCAAAGCCGGGGCGGGCTGAACCGCCTCTAGGCCTTTGACGCGGCGCTGACCTCTGGCGGCAATGAGGCATTCAGCAAATAGGTCAAGAATTTCATCCTTATTGCCTTCGCCCCAAACGCCAAGGCCCTTGAGTTTAGAGAGCATATCAAATGCGACTTCTTCTTGTGTTTTTGCCATGATGTCGTCCCGCGTTAATGTGAAAGCTCTATCTGGCATAAATGTCTTAAAAAATTGCCCACAGTTAAGCTGCTTTTCTGCGGCCGATAATATAAGGCCTAATTGACTCAATTATCAAAAAACCGCATAGGAGACGTACTTATCCAAGTGGGAGAGCGTTCACCTTATTGCAAGCAATGATTTGGACCGCCGAAGGAGCAACCGCCCCGGAACCTCTCAGGCAAAATGGACCGTTTGGATATAAAACGCTGGAAAGCGGGCTTAGGCGTCAATAATATTGACGCGATGGTGAAACGCCCCGCCGACGGAGTAAGCTTTGCGGCTTAAGGTAAGCCGCAGAGTGAATCTCTCAGGCCCATAAAGACAGCTGGCGGCACTCGTGCGCAGACATTTATGTGTCTTGGGCGGAAAGTGTTTATATGTCTAAGCTTTTGAAAACCGCGCTTCACGCAGAGCACGTTGCCCTTGGCGCAAAAATGGTTGAGTTTGCGGGTTATGATATGCCCGTTCAATATCCCCTTGGCATTCTCAAAGAGCATTTACATACGCGCGAAAAAGCAGGACTTTTTGATGTCTCTCATATGGGGCAGTGCTTTATTATTGCCGATGACGGCACGTTCGAGACGGCTGCCAAAGCGCTTGAGAAACTCGTGCCAGCGTCTATCCAAGACCTGGAGCCAGGCCAGCAACGCTACTCGCAGTTTCTAAACGCTGACGGAGGCATTTTGGATGACTTAATGATCTCGCGTCTTGGCCATCCTGGCACAGAACATTATCTCTATTTGGTCGTCAATGCGGGCTGCAAAGCCGATGATTTCAAACATATCGAAAAGCACCTGCCCAAAGGCGTAAAACTGTCGGTCAAAGATGACCAGATGAGTTTGATTGCGCTACAAGGCCCGCGCGCAAAAGATGTGCTCAGCTGTTTTAATACAGCGGTCGAAGAGCTGACCTTTATGAGCCACACAGATGTGGAGCTTTCCAATATTGAGGGCGGCCCAGTTTGGGCGCATATTTCGCGCAGCGGCTATACAGGCGAAGACGGCTATGAAATTTCAGCCAAGCATGAGGATATGGTGCGCCTCTGGAAAGAGCTAATGAAATATGAGGATGTTGAGGCCGTTGGCCTTGGCGCGCGCGACAGCCTGCGCCTCGAAGCGGGGCTGTGTCTCTACGGTCATGACATTGATAAAACGACCAGCCCAATTGAAGCGGGCCTCATCTGGTCTATTCAGAAAAACCGTCGCGAAGGCGGCAAATACCTTGGCGCGAAACGTGTTGAGGACGAGATTAAGAATAAACCGTCGCGCAAGCTGGTCGGTATCCTTCCAGAGGGTCGTGCGCCCGCGCGTGAGCACACTGAAATCCAAGATATGGACGGCAAAACCATAGGCGAGATCACAAGCGGCGGCTTTGGTCCTACGCATGGCGGCCCCGTTGCCATGGGATATGTCGCGCGTAAATTTGCTAAAGCGGGCACGCCTGT
>CAKZTE010000144.1 GCA_937923115.1 uncultured Caulobacterales bacterium
TGGCAAAATCGCGAAATTCCTCAAAGAGCGCCATAAGAAAAAAGTGCTGCTCGCCTCGCTCGATACGCGCCGCCCTGCCGCGATGGAGCAGCTGGGTATTTTGGCCGAGCAAGTGAATGTCGGCTTCCTCCCGATTGTGAAGGGCGAATCTGCTGTTGAGATTGCCTCGCGCGCCATGGATCAGGGGGCCAAAGGCGGCTATGATGTCGTCTTCCTTGATACCGCAGGCCGTACGACAATCGACGAAGAGTTGATGGACGAAGTCGCGCAAATCGCCGACATCGCCAAGCCCGTGGAGACGCTGCTCGTCGCGGACGCGCTGACGGGACAAGATGCGGTAGAAACAGCCAAACGCTTCCACGCGCAGCTTCCGCTGACGGGGCTTGTGCTGACTCGCATTGACGGTGACGGACGCGGCGGCGCGGCGCTGTCTATGCGCGCGGTCACGGGTCTGCCAATTAAATTCCTCGGTACGGGCGAAAAACTTGACGCCATTGAAGCCTTTGACGCCGAGCGGCTTGCGGGCCGCATACTGGGCCAAGGCGATATTGTTAGCCTCGTTGAGCGCGCCTCAGAAGTCATCGACCAAAAAGAAGCCGAACGCACGGCCAAGCGTATGGAAAAAGGTCAATTTGATCTTGAAGACCTTGGTAAGCAATTAGGACAGATGCAAAAAATGGGCGGCATGGGCGGCCTGATGAAAATGATGCCCGGTATGGGCAAAATGAAAAAGCAGCTCGACGCGGCCGGCGGCATTGATGACCGCCTTCTCAAGCAGCAGCAAGCCATCATCCTGTCCATGACCCCACATGAGCGTAAAAACCCGCAACTTATCAAAGCGTCTCGCAAGAAACGCATCGCAGCGGGCAGCGGCATGAGCGTGCAAGAGGTCAACAAGCTCCTTAAGATGCACCGCCAAATGTCGGACATGATGAAGAAGCTCGGCAAGGGTGGTATGGCGGGCCTGATGAGCCAGATGGGCGGCATGCCCGGCATGCCTAAAATGCCCGGCGGTATGGGCAAAGGTGGCAAGATGCCCGGCCCCGGCGATATCGATCCTGCGATGCTCGAAGACCTCAAAAAACAAATGGGCGATATGCCTATTCCGAAAGGCTTACCGGGTCTGGGCGGAAAGCTGCCAGGACTTGGTGGCGGCCTCCCTGGGCTTGGAGGGTTGCTCCCGGGGAAGAAGAAATAATGAAAGCGCTCAGCCTCATAACACTTGCTGCATTGCTGTGCGCGTGTTCCCAAGCGGGGTCGCACAAGGCTACAGCCACCGATACGCCAGCGGCAGAAGATACCAAGCCCGTTGCGACGACATTTGTTGAGTCCGACCTCACCTGCCCGCATTACGAAGTTAGGGAGGTTTATTTTACCTCGGCGAAGCAACCGGACACGCTTGATATTTCAGTTATAGGAAATGATTGCGATACGTCTGTAATAGAATTGAAAGTGATAGCCCCATCGGGTGAGCAAGCCTATGCCTCTTCGGCTCGCACGCTTGACTATATCAATGACGGCAGAGGCCCCAGTGCCGTAAAATTCATATTAAGTCACCTTGTTTGGGACGGCACGTTGCCCAGCCCTGAACAATTTTCAGAGGATTTTGGCTATTTCGAAATTAATCACGACGCCGCCGAAATTGTTCGCACGCAAGCGCTGCCTTTGCTGTGCCTTACAGGCGGCAAGAGCTTTAAAAACTGCTTCGCCTATATCGACGGCGCTTCAACATTTTTATTTTCAACTGGATCTTAAATTTAAACTGACAACCAAAGGAAAAACTCATGTCACTTAAAATACGTCTGGCCCGTCACGGCGCCAAAAAACGCCCTTACTACCGTATCGTTATTGCCGATGCACGCGCGCCGCGTGATGGCCGCTTCATCGACCGCGTTGGTTCTTACAACCCCATGCTCGCCAAGGACGACGAGAAGCGCGTCCAGCTTGATGTTGAGAAAGTTAAAGAGTGGCTCGGCAAAGGCGCGCGCCCAACAGAGCGCGTTGCACGTTTCCTCGGCGCCGCTGGCCTCTGGGACTGGAAAGCGGGCAACAACCCAATTAAAGGTAAGCCCGGCGCAGCCGCTCAGCAGTTGCTAAAAGAAAAAGAAGAACGCGCCATCGCGCGTAAAGAAGCCGAGGCCGAAGCCGCAGAAGCCGCTAAAGAGGCCAAGAAAGCCGCGGATGAAGCCGCTAAAGCAGCCGCTGAAGACGCGAAGAATGCGCCAGCCGCCGAAGCGCCTGCTGCGGAAGCAGACGCGCCCGCTGAAGACGCGCCAAAGGCTGACGACGCATAGTCATAGTGTTAAAACGCTTTATTATGAAAAAAGCCGCTCTCATCTGAGAGCGGCTTTTTTATCAATTACGGTGGAAAATTTCTAGCGTTAGAGAACGCCCTCCTGTTTCGCGACCTGTTTTAGCGCGTCATCACCAACTTGCTCCAGAACGCTGCGCTTCACTTCGGTCATGCAAGACCTGTGAAATTTACGCTCCTCAAGGCTCATGCCTTTAATGCCGCATTTTCGGTCCGCGAGGCGGCTCAGCATTTCAAAACGCTCTTGGGATGCGATTGTTCTATCCAGCTTCTTCGCATCAAGCGTTATGGTTACCTCTTCGGCGCTGCCTTGCAGGGACGTCGAAGCATAGGCTGGCGCGGCGGCCATGACAGTGATTGCGGCAGTAAAGGCGATATACTTTTTCATAACAGTCTCCAATGTGATTAAAATTATGTCTTGACCACATCAACATAACCATTTCAGTCATAGAGAAAACTATATTCATTTTAAGAAATTCATAGATTTTCTTAATGAATATATTGCACTCAAATAGCTTTCGAGTGTTATGATCTAGGGACGCCGCAGGTTAACGAGATTTCGTTTCGCGCGTTCTTGATTCACCGCGTTCCAAATCTGAGGGTCATGGGAGAGAACGCGTATGAGCTTCCCCGTTGAAATGCCCAGCGCCTTTCCCGCATGGCCAACAGCCCAGTCATTATGCGCAAGCACGTCAAGCACATGGGCGATGAACCCTGCATAGCGACGGTCTTTACGGCCTAGCTTCCACGGCCCCTCCCAAAGCTCCGCACCTCTGTCGGGCGGCACGGGCTGACGGAGTTCTAAAGCGAGGGCCGTGCGCAAACGTTTTAAAGCTTCCGTGCGGTTACGGTGCTGTGAGCGGTGGTCCGCGCAAGACGCCACCACGCCGTAATCGGCAACTGATAGCCGAACCGCAGAGTCTGTTGTATTCCGGTGCTGCCCGCCTGGACCTGACGCGCGGTAGCATTCTTGGCGGCAAAGGCGCAGCAAGGCGTCGTCGTCCAGCGCCAGAAGCGTGTCGCGGTCAGGACTGGAAGCATGCATTGTTGTGCCGTCTCCAAATTTTCTAAGTGAGTGCTAGATACAGGTCAGGCGGACCTAATCAGCGTGATGAAGCGTGATTGACACTTCTAATCCATCGGCAATGATTGTTCTATCGCAATCAATATTTTTTACGGCGCGGATGAGGGTTGAGCCAAAACCATCTTCGGACAAATTTTCTATTTTGCCGCTACCTGTCTCTCGCCAGATTATCCGTGTTGTCTTTTCGCTATGGGTCCAAGTTACAACGAGCTTGCCTTCTTCCTTGGAAAAACAGCCGTATTTTGCGGCGTTTGTTGCGAGCTCATGAACGACCATTGACAAATCTTTGGACAAGTTCGCAGACAGCGCGACCTCTGGACCGACCAGTGAGAACACTTCAGAATCCTTGGCCGACATGGTTTCAAGTTCGTCAATCAATATGTGGCGCAGCGTCGTTCCTGTGAATTCGTTTTCATATAGCCGGCTGTGCACACGGCTCATAGCGCCTACGCGCTGTATAAATTCTTGGGAAAAGTCCTCAACGGATGTTTGCCCTCGGCTACTGAGCCGCGCAATCGACTGAATTACGCTTAAGACGTTTTTAACTCTGTGATTGAGTTCTTGGGCAACTAAGTCGCGTTCGATTTGTGCCTGAACGCGCTCGGTAACATCTTCGGTGTATTGGACAAGATACAGAACTTCTCCATCTTGGTTGCGAAGCGGTTCTTGCGTCGCTTGCCAATATCTCAGGCCTTCGTGGCCGTCCTTATGTTTCAAATTGAAGGGCTGCGCGTCAAGTGTCGTGACTGTTCCGCTAAGGCACTTCTCAAAAAAGCTATGGACATGTTGAACGCGTTCAGGTGTGTCCGGAAAAACATCAAAGACATGACGCCCTGCCATATTTTCCCACGACTGCTCTGTCGATAAAAGATAGGCCTCATTAGCAAAAACAAAATTAAGCTCTCGATCCAGAATCATGATTGGTAAGCGCCACGTCTCTACCGTGGCGATAAACGACAAATCCTCGGATATTGATCCAAAGGTTTTTCGTAAGTCCGCAAGCATAGTCATATTCCAAAACGCGTAATTGCAGTGAATATGAATTATTTTTCCAAACCTACAAGTAGAATGTGCGCGCACTCCTGTGATTTCCACATACCCTTTATTTGTAGCCGACCCTTTATGATCGGGGGCATTAAAGATGAACCAAACATAAACCTTCGGCTCAGGAAACATTCAGAGCGGCTTTGCTACCTAACACTTAACGACAAGGCATTTTCCTTTTCGTGACCAACAGGAGCAAAACTATGTTGAACTTAAAAAATACTAAAACGCTCTCTGCTGTGGCCCTCGCTGTAGCAGTGATCGGCGCGCCAACTCTCGCCCACGCTGGCACCTATTCCAGCAGTGCTTATGAGAATTGTAAACGGTCCGATACGGAAGGCCAAATTCTGGGCGGCGTCCTCGGCGCAGTCGCAGGCGGTGTCTTTGGTAGCCAGGTTGCCGGCAACGGGGCGCGTACAGAAGGCTCTGTCCTTGGCGCGGTTCTTGGCGGCGCGGCTGGTAGCCAAATCGCGAATAAGGACTGCAGAACACGCACAGTCTATAGCAATGAGAGTTATCACCCGCCGGCACAGGTTTACGGCACAAGCGGCGGATATAGCTCTGGCGGTTACACGACTTCGGCTCCCGTCTATAGCACGACAACAGTAACGCGCGCGCCAGTCTACAGCTCTGGTGGATATACATCGCACGCCCCTGTCTATGACACAGGCAGAACGGTCTACACCTCACCGCGCGTTGTTAATGCCCATCACCCTGTAAGCCAGCCGATCTACGCTCAGAACCACAAAGGTTATAAACGCGGTAAAGGTCATTACAAAAACAAGGGTTATGGCGGTTATGACCAAGTTGCGTCGATCAATCGCGAGCTTGAGGAGCTGCGCTACAAGCGTGACGAATTGCAACGCCGCAACCGTTATGAACGTAGCTATCGTCTTGATCGCCGTATCGAGCGCATCGGGGAACGTATTAGAGAGCTAAAACGTGAGCGCAAATATGCCAAAAATGATCGCGGCTACAACACGGGTTATAATGTCCCGCGCAGCGGCGGCCACTATCACGGCTCTAACATCTGTTACACAACACACTAACAGATCATACTGAGCACGCGCGTCCCGCGTGCAATGCGGAAGGCTCGGGTTTACCCGGGCCTTTTGTTATGAGGCGCTATTGTTACGGGGCTTTTATTGTGCGCGTTTATTTCCGCCCCGCACTGAACCTAAGAGCGCCTCAAAAGAGCCTCAATTAGCTTCTGAGGCGAAATCTATCGGCCCCTTACCTATTCTGGAACAGATTTTGCAACACCTCCGCCAAGACGGGACTGAGCACCTTTTAACGGCGCGAAAATCCCATAATTGGACACTCATTGCCCGTGTCGGGCGCTCCTAAGGGGATAGACATGAAAATTCTTTCAATCACAGTTGCAGCGGCAGCTTTACTACTCGCGCCGACAACGGCCAATGCCCAACTTTTTGGCGGCTTGGATAACAGCACGGTCCTTGGCGGCCTGGCAGGCGCAGGCCTGGGCGGCGCTATCGGATCAAACCTTGCAGGCAGCGGTAACCGCGACGAAGGCACAGCCATCGGCGCAGCACTCGGCGGCCTAGCCGGCGCATCTTTTGGTAACCGCAACAGCAATTATTACGGCAATCCTTATGCTGGCTCATTCAATCCTGGTTTCTCTGGACGCTCGCTTTTAGGCACAGCCGTTGGCGCAGGCCTTGGCGGCGCAATTGGCTCTAACCTTGCGGGCAGCGGCGTACGCCAAGAAGGCACAGCCATTGGCGCTGTGCTAGGTGGTCTTGCTGGCAATGCGCTCTCAAAACGCACACGCTATGGTAATACTGGATTTGGCGGTGCTGGATTTGCAGGCGCAGGGTTTGGCGCGCCAAACTTCGGCCCCGTTGGCCCCGCAGGATTTGGCAGCGGTTTCATACCGCCAAGCTATGGTCCGTCATTCCCACCCGTTGGCCTTTCGCCTGTTGGCTTACCTCCTGTTGGATTGCCCCCAATGCCAATGGGCGGCACATCATTCGTGCCGGGCGGCTTTGTCAACGCAGGCACATTTGCCAGCACCGTTCCAGCCCCAGCGCCATTGCCGTTCATCCCCGCGCCGACGCCTGTCTATCAGCCACTTTCCACCGCTTTTACGGGCGTGACAGTTGCCGCGCCGAACATCACATTGGCAGGGCCAACCATTCGCAAGGTGCACAGCCATTCTGCGCGATATGGCGACAGCATTGGCTCGACTGTGACGCAAAACTACGTGGGTTCAACGGGTGTGGCTTATCAGCCTAAGCCGCTCGTTCTGCGCAGCGCGCCTGCACCAAAAAGCCAAGTTGTTGTGATTGAACGCGACCACTACACCCCAAGTGCCTCGATGGTTTCTACCCACACACACAGTTCAGGTCATTCGCATGACAGCGGCTTTGTTGCGCCCCTTCGTAAATCAAACCAAGGCGGCGGCATCTATGCCGAGACTGTAAACATTAACTACGGCAATAACAGCCAAGTGGGCACAACAAGCTCTAACAACGGTTCAACCGTTGGCGGCGCAGGTCATGGCCACGGCCATTCATCTGGCTTCACAACAAGCTACGCTGCACCAGCTCCAGTCTATACGGCACCGTCTGCCCCCATTGATTTTGGCGACGGAATTGGCGACGGAACATGGGGTTATAGCGCGCCCGTTGGCGGCTCGATCACAACAGGATCATACACTGTAGGGTCAGCTTCTGTACTTGGCGGCTCTTCGCGTTACGCCGATGCCGCGTCATCGTCTTACATCGCGCCATCTTCATATAGCGCACCTTATGTCGCGCCGATTGCGCCCGTAGTCGCGCCATCGCCGAGTTCAGGTGCAGGCGGCAGCTATTTTGTCGGCTCTGGACAATCGTTCCAAGCGCCAAGCGCGTCTCAGTTTAACGCCAATTGCGCCGCGACCAGCGCAGGATGCGGAAGCGCACCAGCCGCGACTAGCTATAATTGGAGCACGCCTTCACACGGCAGCCAAGCATCATCGCACGGTGCATCGTCTGGCTATAGCTTTTGCGGCGATGACAAGGTCTACAATTCTGATGGAGCCTTAGTCGTCAATTCAGGACCTTACTGCCGCAACTAAGCCAGCGACATAACAATTACGGGCTCTCTACCTCGGGTAGAGGGCCTTTTTTGTGGGCAGATCCGCAAGCGAAACGTCAACTGCAACTGAGATTTGCATATCAGCAAAAATTAAGGCATTATTAACTTAAGAACCGGGGACGGGTTCGACGCACTTAAACCCTAGGAGATAAACATGAAATTCAAACTTGGATTTACCACTCTTGCGGCCCTGGCTGTTTTCGCTGTGCCTGTCACGGCATCAGCTCACCAAACGGGCTACCACCACTCACATCAAAGCAGCAATAACGACAACCAACTGGTTGGTGGTCTTATCGGCGCAGTCGCAGGCGGCGTCTTGGGTAGCCAAGTCGCGGGTAATGGCGCGCGCACAGAAGGCTCAGTCCTTGGCGCGGTTCTAGGCGGCGCAGCAGGCGCGGCAATTGCAGGCAGCGGACACCGCAGCTACGGCCACGGCGGCGGATATTACAACACATCCAATGGCTATTATAATTCGGGTTACAACACAGGATATTATCAGCGGCCTGTATACAGCCAGCCCGTCTATCATAGCCGCCCTGTTTACACGCAACCGATTTACAGCACCCCTGTTTATAGCAGTGGTTTTTACAACACCCGTCCCTATTACAGCCAGCCCCGCGTCAGCATTTCGCTGAACTCTGGCTATGGCTATAATCACGGCTTTCGCAGTCACCGAGGATATCGTAATCGTGGATATAATCGTGGATACCGCAAATACCACCGCCGCCGTCATCACTAGGGTTTGATGCGCATAAGTTTTAAAGACCGCCGCAGAAATGTGGCGGTTTTTTTGTGTTCAGGAGATTAAACCTTAAGAGATTAAACCATATTTATTGGAACATTACCGCCGCCCAACGGTTTATCTGGCATGAACACAAAGGAGTTCGATATGAAAAATTTTATTATCCCCGCAATGATCGCAGCGAGCTTTATGGCCGCGCCAGCCTCAGCGCAGAGTAACGATGAACTACTCGGCGCGGCGATCGGCGGAAGCCTTGGCGCCGTTGTTGGCGGAGAGCTCGACAATAAAGGCAGTAAGAAAGAAGGTCAGATTATTGGCGCGATTATCGGAGGCACGGCCGGCTATGCTATCGCAGACGGCAACAAAGACGACCGCCGTGTCTACACGCAGGACAGATATCAAGAGAGCTATTATCCGCC
>CAKZTE010000145.1 GCA_937923115.1 uncultured Caulobacterales bacterium
ATCCAGACGGAAACGCGGCAAACCATCGGTTGAAGCAATCGCATCATCAATTGAGAAGACCTCACCTGAACGCTGTGAGAGGATTTGCTCGATACCTGTGAGCGTATTCTCTCCCCATGTTGGGTGCGTCATCGTCACAGACCCGTCAGCATTGGCTGAGAATGTCCACTCAAAAATGTCGCCATCAACACGCAAGGTATCATTGCCTGCGCCGCCTTGGATAACGTCCGTGCCGCGGCCCGCGAAGAAGGTGTTATTTCCGGCATCACCAATCAATGTATCATTGACGTTGTTTGAACCCGTGATAACGCCGTCGACAAGGACGCCAGTGCTTGGACCCGTCGGGGCCGTTGGCGCAGTCGGCGCGACAGGGGCTGTGGGCGCCGTTGGGGCTGTGGGCGCCGTTGGGGCTGTTGGGGCTGTTGGTTGTCCAGCGTCTCCCGTAAGCGCAATCGCGTCTTCAATAGAGTACCATGACTGGTCACCGTCAATCCAGAGACCTTCAACATTGGTCAGCGTGTCGGTTCCGAATGTCGGGTGAGACACTGTGACAGACCCGTCTGCGTTTCTTGAAATCGCGAAATCAGACAGATTGCCGTCATAATCGACTTGGCTATATTCTGTGGCGCTGCCCGTTAAGACATCATCACCGACAGAGTAAAGCACTGCGCCTTCAAAACCAGCAGGAGCCGTTGGGGCTGTGGGCGCTACTGGCGCCGTTGGCTGTCCAACATTTGCTGTAAGCGCAATCGCGTCTTCAATAGAGTACCAAGACTGGTCGCCATCAATCCAAAGACCATCAACATTGATTAGTGTGTCTGTTCCAAACGTCGGATGGGACACTGTGACAGACCCGTCTGCATTTTTCGAAATTGCGAAATCAGACAGATTGCCGTCATAATCGACTTGGCTATATTCTGTGGCGCTGCCCGTTAAGACATCATCACCGACAGAGTAAAGCACAACACCAGAAAATCCAATTCCGCTTGTAGGCGCCGTTGGAGATACCGGCGCGGCAGGAACGGCGTTTGGCGTCGAAGCGATAGCATCGTCAATAGAGTACCAAGACTGATCCGCATCTGACCAAAGTCCATCAATGTTATAAAGTGTGTCCGTCCCGATAACGGGATGGGAGACAGTTACGCTGCCGTCGTTATTTCGGTAAATTGTGAATTCCGAAAGGGGGGCGTCATAATCCACCTGATTATATTCGCCTGTAATACCGCGGTGAACTGTATTCCCGAAGTTATCTAAAATTATTGCCATTGTTTTGCTCCTGATTAAAAAACTGAGAGGAGCAAGTCGCGTGCCAATTGCGTTTCTCTCACGCAATTAAACGAAGAGGCGTGTTAATTTTATGGCGATTAAGCCTTTCTAACGGTTCGTGATGAGGCCACCTATTTGCATTAAGCATCGCCGCTTCATCAAATTTAAATCATTCTTTGCCATATTCTTCTCTTAACTAGAAAAATATCTAGGTGTGAGTGTTGGAAAAGAAAATTAAAAATAAGGCCTTTAAGGCCCCTAAATCCCCTGTGCGGGTAACAATTGGCTCGATGCGTAAGGCATGGTGGGGCGTGGGCATATTAAGCCTATTCGTCAACCTCCTGATGCTGACTGGTCCGCTTTATATGTTGCAGGTCTATGACCGCGTCATCACAAGCCAAAGCATGTCCACGCTCGTCGTGCTCTCTTTAATTATGGTTGCGCTCTACGCTTTTATGGGACTCATGGACTTTTTGCGCTCTCGCCTACTTGTCAGAATTGGTAATTATGTTGAAAGCGAGCTCAGCGAACCTCTCTTTAAAACATGGCTATCCCAAGGTATTCGCGGCAAAGTCCCGCCGGGACAAAACCCGCTGCAAAATCTGTCTATCATAAAGCGTTTCTTGACGGGCTCCGCGCCAACCACCTTTTTTGATATACCGTGGACGCCTATTTATATCGGCGTAATCTTCATGATTGATTGGACATTGGGCGTATTCGCCATTGTGGGCGCGCTGATTGTTTTAGTAATTGCGATTGCAGCAGAGCTGCGCACGCGCAAAAAAGAAACGCAGTCTCAGAGCGCAAGAACACAAAGCCATCAGTTCACGCAAAAAGTATATGCAAACTCCGAAGTCGTAATGTCCATGGGCATGACATCTGAAATGATTAGCCGCTGGTCAAAGATTAAAGATACAGGCGAAGCGAGCGATCTCTCAGCAAGTGATATTTCAGGCGGCGCAACAGCTGTCTCCAAAGCCTTTAGGATGTTTCTGCAATCCGCCATTTTAGGCGTAGGCGCGGCGCTCGCTGTGCAGCAAATCATTACGCCCGGGGCCATGATCGCTGGCTCTATCATTCTGGGCCGCGCTTTGGCTCCTATTCAAATGATTATCAGCCAGTGGCGTCAATATATACAGACCAAGTCAGCCTATCGTGAGCTCAATGCATTTTATGAGAGCTTGCCTGTCGAGGCTGAGAAATTGGCTCTGCCAGCCCCAACGGGCCAGCTGAGCGTCAAAGGGTTGTCCGCTGGGCCGCCAAACGCAAAAACAGCGACGCTCAAAGGTCTGAATTTTGACCTCGCAGCAGGCGACGGCTTATGTGTCCTGGGACATAGTGGTTCGGGTAAATCGTCTTTGGCTAGATTATTGGTTGGTATTTGGATGCCGCAAATGGGATCAATACGACTAGACGGCGCGACCCTTGATCAGTGGGACAACCAAACTCTGGGCAAGCACATTGGGTATTTGCCGCAAACGGTCGAGCTCTTTGCAGGAACAGTTGGCGAGAATATTTCTCGATTTAACTCAGACGCAACATCAGAGGCGATTATTCGCGCGGCGCGGATTGCAGGCTTTCATGATTTCATCCTTAGCCTGCCCGATGGCTATAACACGCAATTGGGTCCGCAAGGTGTCATTCTGTCAGTAGGACAGGTTCAGCGCATTGCTTTGGCGCGCGCCCTTTACGGTGATCCCTGCTTGATTGTTCTGGACGAGCCCAATTCAAATCTGGATTCTCAAGGCGATAAGGCTTTGAACGCAGCGATACAATATATGCGCGGCCAAAATAAAACGGTCATTATTATCTCGCATCGCCCTGCCGCGATCACGTCGGTCAATAAAGTCCTTGTTCTCGCAGGCGGACAGCAAGAGAAATTTGGCCTTCGCGAAGACGTCTTCAAAATCGGAACGCCGGCACAAAGCCCTATTCAAGCGGCGCAGGCCAGGGCGCGCGCGCAAGCCTCCCTCGCCCCGGGTCAAGCGCAAGCTCAGACACAGACACAGACCCAAGCACAGGCTAAGGCCCAATTGACCGCGCCGCGGCAGCAGGCATAATCATGACCTATCAAACGCCCATAACTACTCAGCCCACGATGGCAACCCCTCAGAGCGCTCAAAACCTCCGTCAATATTTGCCGGTAGCGCCCGCTATTACCGACCCTATCGATGAAGGTCCAGCGAAGACGGTTAAAGGTTTGAGCCGCTGGTTTAAAAAACGCAACAAGACGCCGCAGCCGTCAGAAGCACTCAGCCACATGGTTATGCGCTCGGCTAAAACAGGGGCGCATCCCCCTGCCTCCCAAGCTGTGCAGCCCGCGTCACCTCAGGCACCGATACCCTACGCGCCGTCACAACATGCGCCTATGGCCCGCGCCCCCATGGCGCAAAATACGCAGGCTCGTGATGCGCAGGCGCGTAATACTCAGGCTCAACAATCTCAAACCGCGTCACAACAAGCGCGTATGGGGCAGCCGGATATGGCGTGCCCGCTCGCCGCTCGCCCTGCCCTGTCACCGGCACACGCCACACCGGGCCAAACTGCTCAAGACAAAAATATTCAAGGCCAAATTCGTCAGCCGCAAGCGCCCGAACCGCAGCGGTCTATGGCGCATAGCCGCATAGGCTCAAACCCGTCTGCTGAAGCTTCAATAGCGCCCCTCAAGAAGCGGGCGTTCTTAAAACTCAAAGCATTAAAGCGAAGCGGCTCAAAACGGGACGCCAAGTCTGGCGCTCACGCGCCAAACGCGCCCTCTCTTGAAACCCAAAGCATAGCAGCGCCGCAAAATAGCGCCTCCAAGATAAAAGCGCGCGAGACACAGACGCCTCGACCAGAGCCCCTCGAAAACAGGACGCCCGAAACAAAAGCCCCCAAAACTAAGTCAAAGGACAAAGGCAAATCCGCGCCCGGGCACGATCGCCGCCAATCAGACAGACGCGACAAAGCCGCAGGGGCATCAGGCAAAGGGCCATCTCCTAAGGGACCGTCAAACACGTCCTTTCAATCAATCCATAAATATCTACGGCTCACCTATCTTAGCCTCTTTACCTTGATTGTTATTTTTGGCGGCTGGACCGTTCTAGCAAAAATCCAGGGCGCAGTTATTGCCAGCGGCCAAATCGCCGTGGACGGAAAGCCCAAAATTGTGCAACATCTTGAAGGTGGCATCATCAGCGGCATCTCCGTGTCCGAGGGGGACCGTGTCGAGAAAGACCAGACGGTCCTTACCTTAGATGCCACAATATTGCAGGCCAATATGGACGCCGCTGAGACCAATTATTTTGAAAACCAAGCCTTAATTGGCCGCCTCACCGCGGAGCAAATGGGCGAGGACCGT